>CBIHQL010000797.1:0-2004 GCA_966211855.1 uncultured bacterium | reverse complement strand
GACGCTGACTAACTGCCGAAATAAATCTCGCTCAGCGATCGAGTCAAACCCAAACAACACCCATTGGTCTTCGCGCACTTGTAAATGGGTAAACACCTGCAATAGCTCACCCACTGCCGGAAGTTGCGGCACCAAGCGCGGCGCAATCTGCAAATCGTAGCCGACTTGATTGACATCCAAGGTGAGGATGACCCGACTACTACTGAGTTTTTGAATACCAGCAACGGTGCCTTTAAGATAACCAATCATCGATCGAGAGCTAGGTTAACGAATAGGAAAGGATGGAAGAACCCTGTCCTATCCTAAACGCCCTGCTCACTGCATTTACAAGAACCCAAAGTACCCCAAGCCCTCAAGAATGCCACCAGCGCAATGGGCTTTGGCGAGGTAGCGGTAAGAGGCGGGGTTCGTTTCGTGCCAAAGCATGAGTTCGGGTTGGGCATTGCCGACAATAATGCCGCGCTCCTCTCCGGCAGCAAACAACGCACAGTCATTGCCAGAATCACCACAAGCTACGGTCTTTTCAGGTGAAATGCCCCACTGTTGGCGCAAGAAAGACATTGCGGCCCCTTTATCGGCTCGACGAGGCAAAATATCTAGGTCTTTACCGCTGCTGTAAATCAATTTGGTATCTAAACCGCGATCGCGCAGTAGCGATTCCAACTGCGACAACACTTCATCCGCTACCTCTTCGGTCAAAAAGTAGCTGACCTTAAAGGGGCGTTGCTCTGGCTCGGGCTGGGATACCAAATCGGCAAAATGAGCCGCCGTTGCTACAACTGCATCTCGATCCCATTGGGGCGATAACCTTTCTGACCAAGCTGGGTCTGGAGTTTCCTTGCCGTCGTAATAAATCTCAGTGCCAACCGACGTGACTAAGGCATCAGGTTCGAGTAGTTGTTGCTCAGCTTTGAGCTGCTGATAGGATGTGAGCGATCGCCCCGTGATGTAGACAATTTTGGTGCCGTGGGTTTGCCGATGCTGACTGAGCTTTTCGTTAAGAGTTGCCAGCGCCTGATCATCGCCGACTAAGGTATTGTCTAAGTCGGTTACAAACAGAAATTGCGTCACAGTCACCTCACTTGCCAGATTCACCATGCCGAGAATATCGGCAGTACTCATTTTTCGACTCTACTATGCGGCAGGTTTTGACTGATTTTCCTTCGATCTTTCTTTAGGTGAGGTTGCTGCTACCCAAAATTCTCTAAGCTGGCAGATGCGTCCGCTTGTCTTTCGGTAATTGCTATGCCTCGCCTTCAGGTTCCTGCCTGGTTCCCGCAACTTAACTATCAAGTTTGGATTTTGGTGGTCGGTCGGCTGCTATCTCAAGTGGGTAGCGGCTTTACGCTGTTTTATGCACCCATTTTTTTTGTCAATCAAGTGCATCTTTCGGCGACAGCAGTTGGCATTGGCTTAGGCAGCGCTTCAATTTCGGGTGTAATTGGCAGGATTTTGAGCGGTTCGTTGAGCGATTCTCCAGCCTGGGGTCGGCGGCGTACCCTGCTGCTCTCGTCGATTGTGACTGCGATCGCCTCTTTTACCCTGGCGGCTACTACTAACTTTGCGGTTTTTGTCGTGGGCAACTTGCTAATGGGGTTGGGCATCGGCATCTATTGGCCTGCCACCGAAGCCGTGGTCGCTGACTTGACCCAACCTGCCCAACGGAATGAAGCGTATGCCCTGACTCGATTGGCTGATAGCTTAGGTTTGGGGTTAGGGGTGGTGTTAGGTGGAGCGTTGATCAGTACCACAGGCGCTTACCGAGCTTTGTTTGTCATTGATGGTCTCTCGTTTCTCGTCTTTTTCGGGATTATCTACGCCGCGATCGCCGAAACTGTGCAGCATCGCACTGACTCTCTGCCACTCCTCAAAGGCTGGAGCATTGCTTTGAGCGATCGCACGTTGTTGGTCTACGCGCTGGTGAATATTTTGTTCACCACCTATGTCTCGCAAATCCAAAGCACGATGCCGCTGTACTTTAGCAACTTCGTCTCAGTTAGCAAT
>CBIHQL010000796.1:0-2012 GCA_966211855.1 uncultured bacterium | reverse complement strand
CTTTAGAAAGAACTTGAATTTTTGAAAACTCCAGTTCCCCCCAATTTGGGGGGGCTAGGGGGGCTGAACGTTATAACTCATCAGGTTGGGAGGCTAGGGGGACTTCATTGTCCAACTGAGTTAGTTCAGCTTTAGCATCATTAGCAAGCTCACCCAGAAGTTTTTCTAAATCTGGAATCAACGCATCCGTTAATTTCACCTCAACCGATCGCTCTCGCAACACCCGCAGATCCGCCAAACCCATTCCATAGGCAGACAGCACACCCGCGAACGGATGAATAAATACCTGCTTCATTCCCAAGGCATCAGCGATCGCGCAAGCATGTTGTCCCCCTGCACCACCAAAACAACAGAGCGTATATTCCGAAACGTCATAACCTCGTTGAACGGAGATTTTCTTGATCGCATTCGCCATTTTCTCAACTGCGATCGCCAGAAATCCCTGAGCCACTTGTTCTGGAGTGCGGTTATCTCCGGTAGCTTGGCGAATTTGGGCAGCGAGTTCGGCAAATTTTTCTCGCACCACTTCAGCATCCAACGGCAGATCTCCATTGGGGCCGAATACCTTGGGGAAGAACTGGGGATGCAGCTTGCCCACCATGACATTGGCATCGGTCACGGTTAAGGGACCATTTTTGCGATAACAAGCGGGGCCAGGGTTTGCACCTGCTGATTCGGGGCCAACTCGATAACGCGACCCATCAAATTGCAAAATCGAGCCACCGCCCGCTGCAACGGTGTGGATAGACATCATTGGCGATCGCATCCGCACACCTGCCACTTCGGTTTCAAAGGTGCGCTCATATTCGCCGTTGTAATGCGCTACATCGGTGGAAGTGCCGCCCATGTCAAACGTGATGATCTGGTCGAACCCTGCTAACTTGCTGGTTTGGACTGCACCAACAATCCCTCCCGCTGGCCCGGAAAGGATACTGTCTTTACCTTGAAAAAACTTCGCGTCAGTCAATCCCCCGTTGGATTGCATGAACATGAGTTGCGTATCCCCCAACTGGCTTGCCACACGATCGACATAGCGCCGCAGAATCGGAGACAGATAGGCATCCACCACCGTTGTATCTCCTCGGCTTACCAACTTCATCAACGGGCTGACTTCATGAGATACGGAGATCTGGGTAAAACCAATCTCTCTGGCTAGCTCAGCAACTTGTTGTTCATGACTGGGGTAGCGATAACCGTGAAGGAAGGCGATCGCGCAAGCCCGAATCCCACTGTCATAAGCCGCTTGCAAGGCTGGACAAATGGTATCCAGATTCACCGGAACTAATTCTTCCCCTTGAGCCGTGTAGCGTTCTTCTACTTCAATCACTTGCTCATACAACATCTCAGGCAGGATGATTTGGCGGGCAAAGATATTGGGGCGGTTTTGGTAGCCAATGCGTAAGGCATCCCGGAAGCCCTGGGTAATCAGAAGAACCACGCGATCGCCCTTTCGCTCCAACAAAGCATTGGTTGCTACGGTCGTCCCCATCTTCACCGCTGCAATCTGCTCTGCTGGGATGGGTGCCTCAGTCTCTAAACCGAGAATCTCACGAATGCCTTGGAGGGGTGCATCCGTATAGCGTTCGGGGTTCTCCGACAGCAGCTTGTGAACCACCAACTGCCCATCCGGTCGTCGCGCCACAATATCGGTGAAGGTGCCACCGCGATCGATCCAAAATTGCCAACCCGAATTAGACCCACCAGACATCTCAGCCCCCACCATTACCGCACTCGTTCTGCTGTAAGAAGCTCGTAAACGATAAATTCTACAGATTTTTAGGAATCAGCCTTGCTCAGTGCGTTGCATTCACTAAGCCCCCACTGAACAGCATGAAACAAATCTGGCAAGCCTGCAAAACTGCACTAAAACACGAGTTGAAATATAGCGCTGCTTGGCGACACGGTTATCCCTGGTATTACGCTCGACTCCGACGACCAGAAGCCAGTGGACAATATCCTTACCTGTGGAGCCAATTTACAACTCCCATTCCTCCACGTCCTGATGCGCCTCA
>CBIHQL010000795.1:0-2016 GCA_966211855.1 uncultured bacterium | reverse complement strand
CCCCTGGTACTGGAGTAATCGCGCTAGCAACTGTTTTTGCAGACTCAAAATCAACATCACCGACCAGGCGGCTACTTCCCTCAGCGTCGGTGACACGATTAATGCCCACATCAATGACGACAGCGCCCGGTTTGACCATGTCAGCAGTAATCATGTTCGGGCGACCGATCGCGGCGACAAGAATATCGGCTTCGCGGGCGATCGCGGCTAGGTCTGGCGTTTTGGAGTGAGCGATCGTCACGGTGGCGTTGGCTTCAAGCAGCATCAAAGCTAACGGCTTCCCGACGAGAATACTGCGACCAATCACGACCGCTTTTTTGCCTTGGGGATCAATTTGATACTCTTCTATCAGTCGCATCACCCCGGCAGGCGTACAACTGCGTAACCCTGGCTCTCCGCGCACGAGACGGCCTAAATTAACGGGATGTAACCCATCAGCGTCTTTATCCGGGTCAATTTGATTCAGTAGCGCCACGCTGTCGAGGTGGTTAGGCAGCGGTAACTGAATCAAAATGCCATCAACGCGATCGTCTTGATTAAGTTCTTGAATGATTTGCTCTAGTTCAGCCGCCGTTGCTGTAGCGGGTAAATGGCGACCAAACGAAGCCATGCCAATCTTTTCGCAGGCTCGCTCTTTGTTGCGCACGTAAGCCGCACTTGCAGGGTTATCACCCACCATCAGCACTGCCAACCCCGGAGGGCGACCGTACTCAGCTTGCAGCGACTGAATTTGCTGGGCGAGCTCTGCCTGAATCTTTTGAGCGATCGCTTTACCGTCGATGATTTGAGGGCCGTGAGATTGCATCTAAATAAAAAACATCTGGGTTGAAACCTGTTCTAAACACTGGCATCGATGCTAGAACAGTGAGGTCATCAGCTTTCTTAGTTTCGCAGATTTCGTTCCTGACTGTAATCGTTCACGCATAATCTTTCCGCCCTAGTGCCAGCGTTAGAGTTCTTCTTGAGGAGCGTTGAAATCATGCCGCTCAAAGTACTAAGTGTGCCTCTCGGTTTGGGGTTGCTAATCTTGGGCTTAGTCAGTTGTAGCCAGGTGCCCCCTGCGGGTTTGAGTACGTTAAGTCTCTCGTCTGGTCAGGTGACGAAGATTCGGGTGCTGCAAGAACGCCAACTTGCTGAAAAGGTTGTGTATCTGCAAGGTGAGGTCAGTCGGCAGGTACCTCTAATAAACCAGCAAGCTTATGAACTCAAAGACTCAACGGGCAGTATTTGGGTTGTGACACAAGATAACGCTCCCAATGCAGGAAAAGCCGTCACGATTAAAGGTAAAGTCCGCTATCAAAGTATTCCTGTAGGCACCAAAGATTTGGGTGAGATTTATATTGAAGAACAGCAGCAATTGTGAGCCATTCTTTAGTTTGCGTAGACGATGACCTCCGAATCTTTGGCTGAGCTGAACGACCCACGCCCACAAGTCGCGATCGCTATTTTGTATCGAGATCAGCAATTTTTGTTGCAGCTTCGCGATCCCCGGCCTGACATTATTTTTCCGGGGCACTGGGCGTTTTTTGGGGGGCACTTAGAACCGGGCGAAAGTCCTGACATAGCAGTGCGGCGAGAATTACAAGAAGAAATTGGTTACGAACCGCCTCGATTAGAAAAATTTGGTATTTATGCGGATTCTAGAGTCGTGCGTCATGTTTATCATGGGCCTTTGACCGTAGGTTTAGAGGCTTTGGTTCTAGGCGAAGGTTGGGATCTAGACCTGTTAACGTTGTCAGAGATTCGCCAAGGCCATCACTTTTCTCAACAAGCTCATCAAGTTTGCCCCAGGGGGCCGCCGCATCAAAAAATTCTGTTAGAGTTTCTCGAACAACAAGCCTTTTTGGAGTGATGACACCGCGATCGCCGCAGTCCCTGTTGCCAAATTTTGCCAACTATAGAGTTCGAGAGAGCCACAAAGCGAAGCACGTCAATTTGCGCATGTGCCCACGCAATGGGCTAGAAGTTGTGGTGCCGAAGGGGTTTGATCACGCTCAAATTCCCGAAATTCTCCAG
>CBIHQL010000794.1:0-2017 GCA_966211855.1 uncultured bacterium | reverse complement strand
AGCGCCGCGCCTGCTCATACAACGCTGGAACTGGGAAGAAATCGACAGGGCCGTTTTCACTCGGAATTTCCATCCGAAGTTTGTGGGGTTGCTCGCGCCAGTTTTTGATGTCGTCGGGGAATTTCTCTTCCACATCTTGAAAGAGCATGCCTTCCCAGAGCACCAAATTGACTTCTTTTAAGTCATCGGTAAATTGGAGCTGAGGAGGGTAGTGAGCCGCGCTCGAAAAGCGTGAAAGAATCAGCTCAGCCGTTTCTTTTGCCCGCTTCAGAGGACTGCTGTATACCGCATCAAAAGTCAAGCCACTTAAAGCGTCTCCAACTTGGAGGGCAGTGGCTCGGCCCGCTTCGGTTAAGCTGGAGAGATCGCAATGGCCTTGGACGCGGCGCTCAACGTTGTAGCTGCTCTCGCCGTGGCGGACGAGGATGACACGGGTACTCAGGGCTTTATCCTCCGATCGAAGAGTGAAGAGTCAGATTGGGCAGAAACATACAGTTTACCTTTCGACAAGAAAGGCCAGAAGAATTCTACCTTGTTCCGGATCCAGGACGAATCGACGAACCTACTAGGAAAAAGGCGATCGCTCTAATTCCCACCACTTAGGGAGACTTGAAATCAGCCGCAGTGCGATAATGCCAGTCAGATTGATGGTTGACCACCAAAACCAATCTCAGATGCCTGGATGCGACCAGGCGAGCTATTGCACTTGACGCTGCTGGGGTAGGAATGACACTGAAACGATTGATCTTGAGCGTTTTGACGGTGATCGCGATCGCCTTCATCGGGCTGTCTTTGGCACAAAGCTGGAATCAACCGCAGATTCAAAGCCGACTAGAACTCTACCAAACGAATTTGCTCCTCCATGCTTCCGAGTGGCAAGGGAGCGGCGCAGACAATGCCGACCTCAAAACGGCTAGTAACAAGCTGATCGGCGAGAACCCACTCAAAACGGCTCTGCAACAGTATCAAGAGGCACGACAATCAGCTCAGACCACGCTCAAGAAACTGCAAGCTCAGGCGTCTACTCCAACGCGATCGCTACCCTCTGAGACACAGCCTAAAGTGGCTCCGGTGACCGAAGATTCGCCCCCTGCCCAAACTCGTCGGTTACGCCAAGCCCCGCTGATCCAAATCCAGCAACTGATTGATGAGCTTGATTTACGAATTGGCATTCTCCAGGCGCACCAGGGCGAAACGGAAACTGCTTTAACAACTTGGGAGCAGTTTATTAATGATCAAGAATCTAAAATCCAAGCTCCTGCTTTAGTAGAAACCGCAGAAGCCTTGTCAGGGTTATGGAGTACGCCACCCCGCTTGTTGCCCGATGCTGAGCCAGTTATTAAAGCCAACTTAGATGGCTGGTTTCGCTATCAAGCCCTTAGCCGTTTGTACGAACTACAACAACGCTCAAGCTCACTAGAGGCGCTGCAATCAACCGAGCAAGCGATCGCCCAACAAGCGACTACAAAATTAGCCCTGGTTGCGGGAATTCCGGCGATCGGAGCCTTAATTGGCACAATATTGCTCCTGGGTAGCATCATTCGAGGCTTGCGTAAATGGCTCCGTCAAAAAAATGCCGAGTCAGGCGATATCACTGTTGAATCTCAATCTGCTCAATGGGCAACTCGCTGGGGAGGCGAAACGATTTGGCAGGTATTGGTGCTATTTTTTGTCGGGCAATTTTCTGTCGGACAAATCTTGCTTCCCATTGGTTTGGGGCTGATTGGCCTGAATCCGGCGTCGTTTGGCAGTCGTGCTCAAGCGTTTTACATTTTAGTGGTGTATGCCCTATTAGTGACAGTAGGGTTGCTAGTGCTCTACCTATCTCTGCGACCATTCTTGCCCTTACCCGAAGGCTGGTTTCGCCTCAAGCTCAAAGGCAATTGGTTTTGGTGGGGACTGGGTGGTTACTTCATGGCTCTTCCCCTCGTGATTGTGGTGTCGCTGATCAACCAGCAGTTTTGGCAGGGGCAGGGGGGTAGTAACCCAATTTTGCCAATCGTATTGGAAGGCCGCG
>CBIHQL010000793.1:0-2019 GCA_966211855.1 uncultured bacterium | reverse complement strand
CCTGATGCGCACGTCGAAGCTTCCACCCCAATCTCGGTGATGTTGGCAGGGGTGTTGCTTAAGCTAGGAACCTATGGACTCCTGCGGTTTGGCTATGGTCTGTTTCCAGATGCTTGGCAGGTGGTCGCGCCTTGGTTGGCGAGTTGGGCGGTAGTTAGTGTGCTGTACGGGGCACTCACGGCAATCGCGCAAACCGACATGAAAAAAATGGTCGCCTACAGCTCGATCGCGCACATGGGCTATATCTTGCTGGCAATGGCGGCGGCAACTCCCCTGAGCTTGTTGGGCACGTTGATGCAAATGCTCAGTCACGGCTTAATCTCTGCCATGCTGTTCTTGCTGGTGGGTGTGGTTTATGCCAAAACAGGAACCCGTGACTTGACGGTGCTACGTGGCTTGCTCAACCCAGAACGCGGTTTGCCTTTGATTGGCAGCTTAATGATTGTTGGGGTGATGGCAAGCGCGGGCATTCCGGGCATGGTGGGCTTTATCTCTGAGTTCATCGTTTTCCGAGGCAGTTTCCCTGTCTTCCCGGTGCAGACGTTGTTGTGCATGGTCGGTACTGGGTTAACAGCGGTTTATTTCTTGCTACTGGTGAACCGGGCTTTCTTTGGGCGCTTGTCAGAATCGGTGGAAAATTTGCCGCCTGTCTTTTGGCGCGATCGCATGCCTGCTATTGTTTTGGCTGTGTTGATTGTGGTTTTGGGTCTTCAACCCAGTTGGGTCACTCGGTGGGGTGAAACGACGATCACGGCAATGGTTCCTAATGGCCCAACGGTTGGTTTGGAAACAACCCCGCTCCAGGCAGAAGCTGCTCCGGCACTCAGTTTGGTAGAAATGCCCTTACTCACTCTTTCGACTGCGATCGCTCCTGAGGAGAACTAAACAGATGGTCAGTGCTATCAGGCAACCTTCCAAACATCCCCTGGCTGAATATATCTATCGCCTCGAAGATGGGGGAGCACTCCTGCCAGAATCAGAGCTGAATGTTCCTGATGTAGTGGGCATTCTCCTGAGCTACGGTATCGTTCTAGATGCCTATTCCAAAAACCTGATCTATATCGCTGACCATCAGTTTTTAGAACTCTTTCCGTTTTTTAAGTACTTCAACGGTGAGTTTTCTTGGGGCAAGCTCCTCCGCCACTGGAATCACGACCGGATTAATTATGAATATGCCGAGTATGTGATGAAGGTGATGCTCTGGCATGGCGGTGGCAAATTAGATGAATATCTCGATTCGCCAGAGTTTCTCGACTTAGCGAAAAAGGCAGCGAAAGCTAAAACTAAGGGCAATTGGCTGGTACGTGGGTTGCAAGCCGTTTTTCCTGACTTCTTGCCAGAACAGATTCGCCAACTCGTCTATTACAAGGCGTTGGGTTTGTTTTGGCGGATCATGAGTGACATCTTTGTGGACTTGTCCGATCGCTACGATCGCGGTGAAATCAAGTCGGTCATGGATGTGGTGAATCACATTCAAGATGGATTGGTGGCAGGGGCAAATTCACCCATTACTTATGCGGTGACGATCGCTGGGCAGGAATATGAGATCATTCCCAAGTCGGCGGGGTTCACATTCTTGATGGATGTGGCGGTGCCTTATGTAGACACGATTTTCTTCCGAGGCACGCCGTTCTTGGGTACGGTTTCTTACAATGCTCAGGCGCAGCAGATTCCGGTAGAGCAAGATCGATTTACCTACGGGGCACTGTATGCAGATCCGCTCCCGACGGGTGGTGCGGGGATTCCACCGACGCTGTTGATGCAAGACATGCGGCATTTCTTACCAGAGTATCTGCATGAGATCTATCGCAATAGCCTGCGGGGTGAGGATGATCTGCGGGTCAAAATTTGCCAAAGTTTCCAGAAGTCGATGTTTTGTGTGACGACAGCGGCGATTCGTGGGTTGATGCCACATCCTCTGGGAACTGAAGATCCAGCACAACAAAAAGCCAATCGTGCTTATTTGGAGGGTTGGATGGATCGATTTGTGACTTCACGGCTAATTGCGGTAAATCAAGA
>CBIHQL010000792.1:0-2020 GCA_966211855.1 uncultured bacterium | reverse complement strand
AGGTGGCAGAGCGGATTGAAGTCAGCCCGATGACGGTAACGAGACGCATTCAGCGGGGCATTCAGCAGATGGTCACCTACCTGCAACCTCAAGATTTACAAACTGATCCCTAAATTGATGCTCAAAGCGTGATTTTTAAGAGAGCAAGATTGACCAACTGAACCCATACCAGGTAAATACTATGGCGACCAAGTATAATCCAACCCCTACTCCCACTCACAGTTCTGCTTGGATCGTGCAAACCTGGGCAACCTTTGTGATCTCGGTATCGGTAACCTCGGTTGGCATTTTCTACGCCCCGGTCGATAACTGGGTCAAAGGATATCTGGGGATGGGACTGTTGTTTTCTGTAGGTTCAACGTTTAGTCTCTCCAAAACAGTTCGCGATGTGCATGAGTCAAATCGTCTCTGGTCTAGAGTAGACGAGGCCAAACTAGAAAGAATTCTGGCTGACCATGATCCATTTAAGAAATAAGTTAAAGCCTTAATTTAGAGGCGAATCATTTGCCGCTTGCAAATTGTGTTTAGTTCACTTTTACTAGCTTGATCTAAATCAGGTGAACAGTAAGGAAGGATATGCCTATGAGTTTGCTTGCGATCGCCCTCCTCGTTTTTAACTAACAAAATTCTTACCCAAAATTAGTTAACGCCCAATATTCATCTGCACAGATGTTGCCATTCTCTAGCCACTCACCCACGATATCGAGTAGCGCTTGGATGGCAACTTCGCGATCGACAAAATCGCATCCAGCCACTAAAGCTGACTCAAAACTCCCGTAGGCTTCCCCTTCATTCATGCCACCCGGTAGTTCTGGGTGATAGGCATCAAACTTGAAGCATTCTCCGTCTGGAATGATTTCAAGGAGCCAGCCATGATAGTGCATACGTTTCGGCTCACTTTTTAACATTCGTCTTTCTCCGCCAATCTTGTTGTTTTAGCCAGGTAGTAAGCATTGCTCCTTGACTGTTGGTGTCATTATTCCCACTTTTACAAGCAAAGCGAACGGGGTACAGCAGGCTACAGCTAAATTACGGTTGACATGCCAATGCTCGCTACCCGTAGCTGACAGGTAAAAGTTAGAGATTGCGAAACCTCAAGCGATAGGCTAGTGTTACGTCAACTTGTTTTGGCGCGTGGCAATTACTACTCGATTACCTGCGCAAACTTGCTCATTGAACGTTGAATCATCGTCTGTAAATCAAAAGGTGGAAGAGAGCTTTGCTACAACGTATTGCATCATCCTTACTGGCAGTGTTGCTGGTTGCTCCTAGCTCTGTCGTTGCTCAACCTAGCTCTCCACCTTTAACTACGCCGCCAACCTCATTTACTCAAGCTTTGCCAGCCAATACAGCGGGTGTGTTGTTGGTCAAGACGACCCCAGAAGCGTGGACTGCTTTGAGACAGTTTCAACTATTTGCAGAGGCTGAGCCATTTTTAGCAAATCTACCAGTCTTATTTTTAGGGTTCAATTTTGAAGATGTGCAGCCTTGGTTGGGCGATCGCGCGGCTGTTGCGATTATGCCAACGACGGGCACAGAGGAAGACAGCGAAACTGACCACAGCCTAGTCTTAGCACCTGTGAAAGATGCTAGCCAATTACCCACTTTTATTGAAAAGATCAAAGCTTCTCGGAGTGCAACCCCTACGGAGCGGCAATATCGCGGTGTCACGATTTTAGAATGGCCTGCCCCCCCTCAAGAGCCTCAGGCCAAAGTCAAGGCAGTCAACCCAACCACTCCGTCACTCCCCGTACCGCTGCCAGATAACCTCCCGGTGCCACCCATCCCTTCGGCTCCTGACAGTTTGGCGATCGCGGTTATGCCGGGTTATTTGGTCACAGCGGCGACCGCCCAACCGATTGAACAACTTTTAGATAGCCAAGACCAGCGGCAACCCACGCTCGATCAAAACCCGTTGTTTCAGCGCACGATGCAGCAACCCCAATTTGAGCGATCGCTGATTGTGGGGTACACCAACTTAGAAGAACTGGCCCGATTTCCCCAACCCAAAGCCCCAGAA
>CBIHQL010000791.1:0-2020 GCA_966211855.1 uncultured bacterium | reverse complement strand
GAGGATCAGACTCTCGTGCTTAACCGGGGAAGTGTGTTTGGCAAAGCCCAAGAAGCGGTCTTTAAATTGTTTGGTGTTGCCCCTACGTTTAATAATCAAATTGCAGCCCTGAACCCAAAATTAATTCACGCGCATTTTGGCGTTTGTGGTGCTTTAGCTTTACCAATTGTTCGCTCTTTAAAGTTGCCGTTAGTTGTTACCTTTTATGGGTTAGACGCAACGATGACTGAAAAATATGCGAGAGAGGAATCAATTAGCACTCGAATTTACTTAAAGCGTAAAAACGACCTCAAGAAGCAGACGCAACTATTTATTGCAGTGTCTGACTTTCTGAAAGAAAAACTACTTCAACAAGGATTTCCAGAAGAGAAGGTGATATCGCACTACTATGGCGTGGATACTGATGTCTTTGCACCGGATCGAACAGTGGAGCGTGAACGGTCTGTGCTATTCGTAGGGCGCTTAGCCGAAAAGAAGGGATGTACGTATCTCATCAAGGCAATGGAAAAGGTTCAGGCTGTTCTCGATGATGTAAACCTCGTTATTATTGGGGATGGTGAGCTTCGGCACGAGCTTGAAGAGCAGGCTGCTCAATCCCTCCGTCGCTATCAGTTTCTTGGGTTACAAACCTCTGATGTGGTCAAAGACTGGATGAACCGCTCTCAACTTCTCGTTGTGCCCAGCGTCACAGCCTCTACAGGAGATTCTGAAGGATTGCCAACGGTTGTGGTAGAAGCTCAATCTATGGAACTGCCAGTAGTTGGTACCCTTCATGCTGGAATTCCGCAAGCTATTCTTCATGGCGAAACGGGGCTTTTGGCTCCAGAACGGGATTGGGAAACCCTGGCGGATCACATCTTGTCCCTTCTGAGCAACCCAGAGCGATGGCAAGATTTTAGCCGCAGGGGAAGAGAACGAATGGTCAACCACTTCAATCTCAAACGGCAAACTCAGAAGCTTGAAGCCCTATACCAAACTGTATTGAGCCATTAATTTGTACTGCTGCTTCTCGTCTCCAGTGGCAGGTTTGGGAGCAGACAACAGTACCACAGTTGCAACGTGTAAGAGGTCGAGTGCCATGCGCATACTCAGTGTCCACAATACCTATCAAATTCGAGGTGGCGAGGACGAATCCCGCGAGTCAGAAGAACGCCTCATGCGGGAATATGGGCACGATGTACATAGCTATGAAGAAAGTAACGATCGCCTAGCCCAAATTTCTAGTGTAGAAATGGCATTAAGGACGGTCTGGTCGCATGAATCTTATCAAGAGGTGAAACGTCGGCTCACAGAACAACGCTACGATGTCGTTCATGTCCAAAACTTTTTTCCGCTGATTTCGCCCTCGATCTACTACGCGGCTCAGGAAAAGGGAGTTCCTATTGTCCAGACTCTAAGAAATTATCGCTTGCTCTGCCCCAATGCCCTCTTTTTCAGAGATGGGCAAGTTTGTGAGGAATGTTTAGGAAAATTCATTCCTTATCCTGGTGTCCTACATGGTTGTTATCGAGAAAATCGGGCGGCTAGCGCGGTTACCGCAACAATGCTGACCGTCCATCAAATCCTCCGAACCTGGACGCAAAAGGTTGATCGATATATTGCGCTGACCAACTTTGCCCGCAACAAGATGATTGAAGGGGGGCTTCCAGCCGAGAAAATTATCGTCAAACCGAATTTTGTCCACCCTGACCCTGGGATGGGCGAGGGCAGGGGAGGTTATGCGCTATATGTTGGTAGGCTTTCTGTTGAAAAAGGGTTGGATACCCTGCTGGCTGCCTGGGAACAATTAGGAAATGCGATGCCCTTAAAAATTGTTGGGGATGGACCGTTGTCCGAGGATGTGGCAAGGCTAGCAGAGCGTTTACCCAATGTTGAATGGTTGGGGCGGCAACCAATGATAGAGGTGCATCAGCTGATGGGAGATGCAAGGGTGGTTATATTTCCGTCTAAGTGGTATGAAACATTTGGGCGGGTTGCTGTTGAAGCCTTTGCTAAAGGGACTCCGGTGATTGCAGCCAAG
>CBIHQL010000790.1:0-2021 GCA_966211855.1 uncultured bacterium | reverse complement strand
CTCGTGCCAGAAGCAGAGGAAGTAGCTCCTAGCGCCGTGGCAGAAGCTAAGCCCGCCGATCGCCAAGCTGCCCCCAATCCTCAATTTGCTGAGCAATCTTTTCAAGACCAAACGAAGCAAATTCGGACGTTACTCGATCGCTATCGTAACTCACCCGACTACTATGGTCCACCGTGGCAGTTGCGCCGCACCTTTGAGCCTGTCCATGCCGAGCGGGTGTCCAACTGGTTCTTTACCCAAGGGGGACGAGGGGCGCTGCGGACGATGGGCAGTCGCTTGCAAAATATTTTAGTCACCTCTGCCATTATTTCAATTTTGCGCCGACTCTATGGCAATCGCTTCCGAGCCTTAATTATGGCTAATACACCCGAAAGGTTAGGCGAATGGAGGCGAGGGCTACAAGATTGTTTAGGGATTTCTCGCACCGACTTTGGCCCTGAGCAAGGCATCACATTATTTGAAGCGCCAGAAGCGTTAATTCAAAAAGCCGATCGCTTGGTGCAAGAAGATCTGCTGCCATTGATTATTGTGGATGACGCTGAAGATCAAATTAATCTTTCGCTCTTACAGTTCCAACTCTGGTTAGCGTTTGCCCCTGACCCGCAAATGCCGCGCTACTTCTATTAACGCGCTTGTGAAAGCATCCCTTTCTATGGTCTGATCAAGCTGTGAATATGAGCAATCTGAGGGTAGGCGGGAATGGTTCTCTGGCTATTGGCTAATGGCGCGTTATTACTCGTCGCTTATTTGCTGGGTTCCACGCCCCCCGGTTATTTAGCAGGTCGGCTCCTACAAGGGATTGATATCCGTGAGCATGGCTCTGGCTCGACCGGGGCCACGAATGTGCTGCGAACCTTGGGTAAAGGGCCAGCGATCGCAGTTCTAGCCATTGATATTTTGAAGGGTGTGCTGGCGATCGCCTTAGTGCGTTGGGTCTACACCTTAGATTGGACTGCTACCCTCGCAACTACGGCTGACATCAATACTTCTGCTTGGGTCGATTGGATGGTGACCTTCGGTGGTATGGCAGCTCTACTGGGTCACAGTAAATCGATTTGGCTCAACTTTACAGGTGGAAAATCGGTTGCGACTGGGTTAGGCATTCTTCTAGCTCTCTCTTGGCAAGTTGGTTTATTGGCCTTCGGAGCTTTTGGGGTTGTCATTGCTCTATCGCGGATTGTCTCGCTGAGTTCAATCTGTGCAGCGATCGCGGCAATTGTAGCTATGTTTGTCTTGCAGCAACCACTCCCGTATCAACTATTTGCGATCGCGGGTGGCTTGTATGTGATTGCTCGCCACCGCACCAATATTCAACGCTTACTCGCAGGCACCGAGCCTCAAATCGGTCAAAAGCTAGCCCCTGAGCCAGAGCAAACTTTAGAGAGCCAATAGATGGGGCGCGTCTCTAGTAGACAAAAAAAGTAGCTCAAAGTGAACTACAAGTAAGCAAAAACCTAAGTCAAGAATTGCCGTGCTCAAGGGTGCATTTGACTCTTTGAGAGCAGTTCTTGACTATTTTTTATTTGTTTAGTTTTTGCCAGTGACCTGATCAGCTAGGTTGCGGACTTTGTTAATCTTGGCTTCAAGCGCACTGGTCTTGGGGACTGCTTCTTTGTCAGCTTCTAAGATGCGGCGATAAGGCTTGCTCATCTTGGTCGGGTCTTCTCCAGATTGCAATCGCCTTTGATATTCTTCTTCTTGCATTCCTGTACCCACCCCTATTTCATAGGCTCGATCTACTTTTTCTTCGGGGGTTAAAGAATTGCTGACCGCAGCAGAGGCATAACTGGGTTGTTGCAACCAGAGCAAGCCACCTGACAAACTCAGCAACAACATCATCCCAACCATCAGCACTTGCCGGAGTAAGGCTTGACTAAAGCGCACAAACATTCGTTTCATGGTTATCCCCTTCTCAAAGATAATTGGCTCTGATTCTGACAAGCATCCTAATGACGCAGTTCAGAAACGCCGTCTACCAGAGGGAACATTCCTCGCTGATGTGCTCAGTATGGCTGGGATCA
>CBIHQL010000789.1:0-2022 GCA_966211855.1 uncultured bacterium | reverse complement strand
GAAGCAGATGTCCGGGTGACGCTCTACCGTGACAAACATGCTTGGTGTCCCTATTGCCAGAAAGTCTGGTTGTGGTTAGAAGAAAAGCAGATTCCCTATCGCATCGAAAAAGTGACGATGTTTTGTTATGGGGAAAAAGAGAGTTGGTACAAGCGCAAAGTACCCTCAGGAATGTTGCCAGCGATCGAACTTGATGGTCGTTTGATCACGGAAAGCGATGACATTTTACTCGCCCTAGAACAAGCGTTTGGCCCTTTGGGTTCTGGTATGGAAGATCCAACCGTTCTTCCTTTGCGGCGATTGGAGCGACTTCTGTTTAGAGCCTGGTGTATGTGGTTATGTTATCCAGCCAGTTCATCCCGAGCTGAGCAGCAAAACCGCGATCAATTTAAAGGTGTGGTCGCGAAGGTCGAAGAGGCACTTGCTAGTACTCCCGGCCCTTATTTCTTGGCAGAGTTTGGTACGGCTGATGTGATCTTCACGCCTTATGTTGAGCGCATGAATGCCAGCCTTTACTACTACAAAGGCTACTCGCTGCGAGAAGAAAACCCACGCTTCGCTGACTGGTTTGCAGCCATGGAAAGTCGAGCTACCTATCGCGGCACCCAAAGTGACTTTCACACCCACGCCCACGATCTGCCGCCGCAAATGGGAGGTTGTTGGACAAATGGTGAACCCCAGACGCGCATAAATCAGCAGCGAGTAGACAATGGGCCTTGGTTGGGTCTACCAGATGTCACTTACCCAGAACCAGAAAACTCTCGTGCCGAAGCGCTGCACCGTGTGCTCAAACACCGCGCCAATATCATTCGCGTCAACCCTGCCGATGATTTATTGTTTGATGAGGCTCTCCGCTGTGCCCTCACCTTGATGATGACAGGTACAGTCTGTACGCCACCAGCCGAATCTGATGCAGCGCTGCGGTATTTGCGCGATCGCATTAGTGTACCCAGGGATATGTCAATTTATGCCGCTAAGCAACTAAAAACAGCTTTGGAGACAACGGCTGCTTTGGTGGGCGATCGCCAAGGGCCTGCTATCCCTGTCAAACATCGGCGAGATCAAGACCCAGCTAACTTTGCTCGTGGCAATTCTGTCTTTTCCCACTGAATGATGATTTTTTTGCGGCAATTCAAGACTAAGGTGAGGTAGCAGAGAGTCTATTGGCAAGATACAGAGAGAGCATAAAAACAGGTGAAGAAGATGAAATCAAGCAATGTCTTCACAACCGGGGTGGCGCTAGGACTCATTAGCTTAGTGGCTTGTACCTCGTCACCAGAGCAGGCAGGTGAGACGCCGAATGCGACTCAGACTGTTGCTCAGCAACAACAGCTTCAGCAGGCTCAAACCCAACAAACAGCTGCACCCCCAGCAAGTTGTCAATTAGTTGAAAATGGCTTTGGGTCTCCAGGGCAAGTGAAGGTGCGGGTCGAAGAAGTGGTGAGCGGGCTGGATGTGCCTTGGGGGATCGGCTTTTTGCCCAATGGAGATATGCTGGTCTCTGAGCGATCGGGCCAGGTGCGGCTGGTGCAGAATGGGACGTTACGACCCCAAGCTGTTGCCACCATCAACGTCAGCGATCGCGGCGAAGGCGGGTTGTTGGGCCTTGCTACACACCCTGATTTTGCCAATAACCGCTTCTTTTATGTCTATTTCACGGCTGATGGCAATGGTGCTCTGGTCAATCGAGTAGAGCGTTGGCAGTTGTCTCCTGATGGGCTGAGTGCTACCCGCGATCGCACCATTGTCGATAATATCCCCGTTGCCCAATATCATAACGGCGGACGGATTCGCTTTGGCCCTGATGGCATGCTCTATATCGGTACCGGAGATGCTAGAGATCCTAATCTGTCTCAAGACCCGAAAAGCTTAGCGGGTAAGATTTTGCGCATTACCCCCGATGGTCAGGTGCCTGCTGATAATCCCTTTCCTGGCAACCCAGTTTATATCCTAGGGATTCGCAATACTCAGGGGTTTGATTGGGTGAATCCATCCACTTTGCTGGTGAGTGATCACGGGCCT
>CBIHQL010000788.1:0-2026 GCA_966211855.1 uncultured bacterium | reverse complement strand
CGCCTCCAACCAAGCCGCCCTCGATTTGCTAGTCGCAGCGATCGAGAAAGCAGGGTATAAGCCAGGTGAACAAGTCGCACTCGCTTTAGATGTGGCTGCCAGCGAAATGTATAAAGAGGGGCAGTACGTTTACGATGGCACGGCTCACTCCCCCGTTGAAATGGTGGACTACTTAGCCAGCCTGGTCAGCCAATATCCGATCGTCTCGATTGAAGATGGCTTGCACGAAGATGACTGGCAGCATTGGCAGTTGTTGACCCAAAAACTGGGCGATCGCGTGCAGTTGGTTGGAGATGATTTGTTTGTGACCAACCCAACTCGTTTGCAGCAAGGGATTGATCAACAAGCGGGCAACTCAATCTTGATCAAGCTCAACCAGATCGGCTCCTTGACTGAAACCCTGCAAGCGATCGATTTGGCAAACCGCAACCGCTACCGCTCTGTGATCAGCCACCGTTCTGGTGAAACCGAAGACACCACGATCGCAGATTTAGCCGTGGCTACTCGTGCTGGTCAAATCAAGACGGGTTCACTCTGCCGGAGTGAGCGAGTCGCCAAGTATAACCGCCTCTTGCGGATTGAAGACGAGCTGGGTAAGCAAGCCGTTTATGCAGGTGCGATCGGCCTAGGCCCCCGTTAGACCAGTCAAGTCATCACGTCTAATTGACTTGCGTGTTTTTTGGAATCAGGAGGGATGACAACCTTGTATAAGGCATTCCTCCTGATTTTTGTGAGTGCGGTTAATCCCCATCTCTTAAATCTGAATCGAAAGTCAGAGATGGAGAACTGCTTAGAACTGGCGTAAGAAGCGTAAGTCGCTGTTGTAGAGGCGGCGAATATCATCAATTTGATGCAATACCATCGCCAACCGCTCAACCCCAAAGCCCGCTGCAAAGCCCGTATAAACTTCTGGGTCGTAGCCTACTGCTTTCAACACATTGGGGTCTACCATGCCGCAGCCTAGCACCTCTAACCAGCGCCCTTTCCACTGCACATCCACTTCAGCAGATGGCTCGGTGAACGGGAAGTAGCTAGGGCGGAACCGGATGGGTACATCACCAAACATCGCTTCGAGAAAGACCTTGATCGTTCCTCGCAGGTCACTAAAGGTTAGCCCTTCATCTACTGCCAAGATCTCAATTTGATGGAATACCGCTGAGTGCGTGGCATCTACCGTATCTCGGCGATAGACCCGACCTGGGGCTGCAATCCGAATGGGAGGCTCGTTGTCTTCCATATACCGGATTTGCACCGTTGAGGTGTGAGTGCGTAGCAGGTTACCGTCGCTGAGGTACAGCGTATCCTGCATGTCTCGCGCCGGGTGGTCAGGTTGGAAGTTAAGAGCCTCAAAGTTGTAATAGTCGGTTTCCATCTCTGGGCCTTGGGCGATCGTGTAGCCCAAACCGACGAAAATATCTAAAGCCCGGTCAAAGGTGCTGTTGAGTGGGTGAATCTGCCCTTGGGGACGGTAAACTCCGGGCATGGTCACATCCAAGGTTTCGGCTTCTAGCTGAGCTTGAATCTGAGCCGCTTGGAGTGCAGTGCGTTTGGCCTCCAGACCATTTTGTAAAGCTTCTTTTACCTCATTGCTGAGGGCACCAATGCGAGGACGGGCATCGGGTGATAGCTTGCCCATGCCACCCAGCACTTGGGACAGTTGCCCCTTTTTCCCCAGGTACTTCACCCGGAGTTGATCTAATTGATCTAGATTGTCGGCAGTGGCGATCGCCTGTTGTGCTTCCTGGCGCAGTACTTCCAGTTGGGCTTCCAGATCGCTAGTCTGATTCGTCATGCTAGGGGTCGTCAGTGGTCTACATAATGCCAGTTTAGCGGGGAGCGTCGCAGTTTTGTTGCTCACTGTCAGTGCTAGGCTACGTTGCCCTTGCAGAATGTTAAATGTACGGCACAATCAAATTTTGGTGACTTTAAATTCACTTCCTGGTTTTGATGGGTAGTGATTAATTTGAGCGCGATCGCAGGAACGAATTTTTCATGAAACTACTAATTAGTAATGATGACGGTGTTT
>CBIHQL010000787.1:0-2032 GCA_966211855.1 uncultured bacterium | reverse complement strand
CTTGACCGACCAAGCTGCCTGCAACAGCCGTCAAAGCTACCAAACCGTGGGAAGTACGTTGCCAAACAGACCGAATATTGGGCGTGTTGTTTGCAGAAGAAAACATTTGCCAAGGTCGCACAGATTTCATGGAACGGGGGGCACTCCTCGAACAAGCAGACATCTTAAATGATTCTGCCCTGATAGACTCACAAATCTTGTTTTCGGTTGCCAATCCCAAAAATCTGGTGATCTTGAGCCGTGTTACCGGCTTTTAGGGCGCGATCGCTAGTCCTACAGCCATCCTCCAATCATGAACCCTATCAGCACCCACAAGAATCGATAGCCATAAACCTTTGCAGAACGGGCATTAATCCAAATTTGATGCAGGATGAATAGAGCGATCGCCGCGATGACAAACCCTAATAAGCCTTCAGCCCACAGGTAACTGCTGAGCACTCCCTTCAACGCTACCCGCACCACGATCGCCGCCAGCACCCAAGTTGTGACCTCATGCCACTCCAGCGATCGCCAACTCCTAGCTGAAATTTGCACGGGTGACGGTACTGCTTTCGGTAAGCGATCCAGTGGCAAGCGCAAGTCTGGAGGTTGTGATTGCTTCAGTCGTCGCAAAAACCGGGCATTGTCCGCCGCTTCTCGCCGCGCTTTTTGTAGCAGGAGCACTGATGGACTCATCACAGGCAGCACCGGAGCCGCAATAGCCCTCACGAGAGAAGCCGGAGCGATCGCAGATCGGGTTATGTTTGGCAGTGATTGATCAGGCTCAGACACAGCCGTTTCACTCACAACCTCGTTAGGAATTGCCCCTGCTGCTGCGCTGGTTAGAACTTTAAGCTCAGCCATTGCCACCCGGAGTTCTTGAGAGAGCTGATTGACCCGAGCTGCTTGAGCTTCTAAACGTTGAACTTGCTGACACGCCATCGACTCAGGCATGGGGTCAGGCAACGTAACTGGGCTCCGTGCTTGAGTCAATCGCAGGGCATGACCAACAGACAGACCGACAACAGGTTTGATCTGGCAGGGCCTCCGTTCAGCCCGAGTTTGTTTGGTAGGTAGCGGTTGTTTCATAGCAGGGGAATGATGAAGAGAGCAGAAACCAAACACGCGTTTAGTACTTTTGTACTACTTATTCCTGAATATACTATACAACTGCTGTAGTGTCATCGCAGACTCCCCAACTTGCATAGTTTCAAGACAGCAATTTTTGTGGCGATCGCTGATCGTTAAATAATTTCTAATTTCTAGGGTTTGACCTGCCCAGGCCAGGAAAGCTTGTTATCGTGCAAATACAGCATTTTACTGAGCCAGCAGCAAGTCAGACGCTTTGCAAAACTAGCTTCTTTTGAGCCGCCCCTCGACATCCCCCTTACCCTATGCAAGTCGCCGATCCTAAGATTTTGCTGCTAGAAAATAATTCAGTTGACGCTGATTCTTTACGTCAGGTTTTGCCTACAGCGTCTTCATGGCAGATTGTTCAGGCTACTCAGCTTAGCCAAGCTCTCACCTATTTAGCAGCAGACTATTTTGATGTCATTTTGCTCAGCCTTTGTTTAGCCAATCAGCAAGGGTTGACTACATTGAAAACGGTTTATCAGGCGGCAACTTACATCCCAATTATTGTGCTGACCGATGATGCCGATGAAGCGATCGCCATTGAGATGCTACGGCAGGGAGCCCAAGATTATTTAGTCAAAGGCCAGATCGACACCAATTTACTGACGCGATCGATTCGTTATGCCATCGAACGGGCTCAAAATTTGCGGGTGATGCGCCGACAATCTGCCGCGATCGAAGCTACGGGAGACGGAATCGCGATTTTGGATCAAGACGAGAGATTTGTTTATGTCAACCGGGCTTATGCTGCGATCTACAACTACGCCAGCCCTGCAGACTTATTGGGGGGCAGTTGGCGATCGCTCTACGACCCAGCCGACCTGAGACACATGGCTCAGCAAGCGGCTCCAGCACTGCAATCCCAAGGCTTTTGGTATGGAGAAGTCATTGCTTGCAAACGGGACGGTGAGCGTTTTTA
>CBIHQL010000786.1:0-2032 GCA_966211855.1 uncultured bacterium | reverse complement strand
TAACCGCGTTTGGAAAATATCCGCTGACAGTTTGGCCTTACCACTCGATGCTAGGGGGCATTGGTCATGCTTTGGTGTCCGCCGTGGAAGAAGCGCTGTTTTTTCATTGCCTTGCCCGCCACAGCCAAACGCGGTTTGAAATCAAAGGAGGCAACCCGCTGACCGAAAATTACTCGGTGCTCCGACCCGAAGTTTTAGAAACGACAGCGGGAATTGCGATCGCTCAGAAAAATACAGCCTTAATCGAAAAACTGCTTACCTTCGATCGCGTCATTATTGCCGGACAAGCCAAAAGCCATTGTGTCGCTTGGACAATTGATGATCTGTTGAGCGAGATCCAAGCGCAAGATCCAACGTTAGCTCAAAAAATTTATCTACTGACAGATTGCACCTCTCCTGTGGTAATTCCGGACATCGTAGACTTCACAAAACATGCCGATGAAGCCTTCGATCGCTTTGCTGCTGCCGGAATGCGGCTTGTCAAATCAACTGACCCCCTAGAGGCATGGCCCGGTTTTTTACCTTGACTCAACCTCACGATTACCGACTTGCTATATAAGCGATCGTCGAAACTTAAGGCGGGTTGCATTGAGTTCGCCAAACTGATCGAGAGCCAGGGTATACAATTCAGGTAATCACTCGAAAGTGATTTTGCTTTTAAATTGCGGCCTTCCTCTGAAGCTGCCAGCGGTCTAGAGGTGAAGGTGAGAAAAATACTATGGTTGTAGCTATTTTGCCAGCATCATTTTTATCGGTCTCAGCGTAAGTGTTTTAGTGACCCATGCCCCTGACAATTCTGGTTGCAGATGACGATATCGGGACTCGCTTATCTATTAGTGACTATCTCGAACTCTCTGGTTACTTGGTGGTAACCGCTGAAAACGGGCAAGAGGCTCTGGCGATGGTAGAAGAGTATCAGCCGCATTTGATTGTGACTGATATTACAATGCCTCGAATGGATGGCTATGAGCTAGTGAGAAGAGTCCGTCAGAAGATTGAGTTCCGCTTATTGCCAGTGATTTTTTTGACAGCTCGCACGCATATTCAAGAGCGGATTCGGGGGTATCAACTTGGTTGTGATTTATATCTACCCAAACCCTTTGATCTCGATGAATTAGGCGCGGTCGTGCGGAATTTGTTAGAGCGATCGCAGATGATTCAGTCGGAGATGATTCATGCTGAATGGCGATCGCGCAATTCTGAAGGAGAGGCCAATGGCGATCGCAGCAATATTGCGGCTAAACCCATCGTCACCTCCCCAACTTCAACAGTGAGCTTGACAGAGCGAGAGCAAGAAGTTTTGAAGTTGTTAGCGGATGGTTTGTCGAATATTCAAATCGGCGATCGCCTGCACCTCAGCCCGCGTACCGTCGAAAAGCACGTGAGTAGCCTGCTCCGTAAAACGGAAACCAACAATCGGGCTGAACTAGTGCGCTTTGTGATGGAAAACGGCTTAATGACCTAAGGCGATCGCGACTGCTAACGAGCTTGGGTGGCAGGTACTTTTTGCGCCACGATATCTGCTAGCAACCCTTCACAAGCATCAGTTAATAGATCAATGACGTGGTTAAACCCTTCTGACCCCCCATAGTAAGGATCAGGCACTTCACGAGTTTGGTGCTGGCGACAGAAGTCACACATCAACCGCACGCGATCGCGATGGTGGCCTTCTGGGTCTAGCGCCAAAATATCTTGATAGTTGTCTTGATCCATCGCCAAAATCAAATCAAATTTGGCAAAGTCGCCACGTTGAAATTGCCGCGCCGACCCGTGCATAGCGACGCCTCGTTGTTGAGCAGCAGCCGTCATCCGGCGATCGGGGGCACTGCCGATGTGATAGCTAGAGGTGCCTGCCGAATCGCAGGTAATGGCATCCGTTAAGCCTGCCTCTGCAATCAAGTGGTTCATGATGTTTTCGGCAGCAGGTGAGCGACAAATATTGCCCAGACAGACAAACAGCAATTTGTAAGACATGACAGATGAGGAGTGCGGGTGATCCTTTCACAGATTAGCAGAACAGATTCTGCAATTT
>CBIHQL010000785.1:0-2034 GCA_966211855.1 uncultured bacterium | reverse complement strand
TCGAATCCCTCCTAGCCCGTAAGAAGAGGGGAAGGTAAACAAAACCTTCTCCTCTTTTAATTTTTATCTAAATGGGCATTGAGTGCATATAGATCACGCTCTCGTCCTAAAGCAAACCGGACTGACTGAGCTAGACTTTTGCTCGACAAGGTCAGGAAGATCAAAAATCCTAAGCCTGATAGGCCAGCACAAAGCCCAAAAATGCTGCGGTAGCCGATTTGGTCAGCAAAGAAACCGAAAATAGGGCCAGCGATCGCTATCCCAACATCGAAGCCACTGATACAGAGAGCTAAGACACGAGCACGCTCTTGAGGGCTGGAGCGATCCGCCATTAACGCCACCATCATGGGGATTAATGTACCTGCACCTGCGCCTTCAATCAGACCTGCCAAGAGAAACATGAAAGCACTATGAGCTTGCCAGAGCACAAACATGGCAAGAGCGTAGAGAGCAATGCTAAGAGTAATGAATAAGCCTCTTCCGTAGCGATCGGAGGCTCGACCTGTAATCAAGCGGATGCCAAAACTCGCGATCGCAGCGGCAGTATAAAACCAACCCGCATTCAAGTTAATCTTAGTTTCTGCAATATAGAGCGGTACAAACGTGCTGAGGGTGCCAAAGGCCAGCCCGACAAGGAGCATGACTAGCGCCGGAATCCGAATGCGAGGGCTGAACAATAATCGCCAGAAATGTAGAGAGGGGGCACTGTCGCTCTTGGTAGGCCGATCAGCTTCTGGAGTCGGCTCTTGCACGCGCTGGGCACCCCAAAAACCAACCCCACCCAGGAAACTAGACATCAAGAAGAGAGGAGTATAGCCGAAAGCTCCCTGTAATAAACCCCCTATAGCGGGTCCGATCGCTACACCGATGGGATTGACTAAGCTCATGTAGCCCACCAGTTCACCTCGATTTTGGGGTGGTGAAAGGTCTATAACAAGGGCGCTGTAAGCAATTCCAAAGGCTGCAATGCAAACCCCATGAAAAATCCGAGTCGCGATCAGTAACGGAATGGCTTGGGTAACCAGATAGCCAAGAGGAGCGATCGCCACAACAGCCATGCCAATCAGTAAAACAATTTTGCGGCTCTGGCGATCGGCAAGAGTGCTTAGCCAAGGTCGTGAACTCAACAAACCGATCGCGAAAGCTCCCATGACAATTCCAATTTGCTGTTTGGTACCTCCGACCTGCTCAACATAGAGGGGCAAAGTTGGTAAAAGGGCAGCGAGGCTAGACCAAAAGAGTAAGCCTGTGGCAAAGAGAGCCAAGAGATTCCGTCGAGGCTCAGGAGCTAAATGAGTGAGAACTTTCAAGGCTTGATTCCTTCGAATCGATCAATCTTTAACGCTGAGAAAGTAAATACAAGTACCCTTCCCATGATGCAAAGATTTTTTAGATTCTGCTAGAAGCGATACAAAAGCCTCAAAGAGGTCAACCCAAACAAAAAAATCAGAGCCCGAAGACTCTGATGATGCTTATCAAGATTGGAAGTTTGCGATGAGATGACTAAATGCGACTAGGCTTGACGAGAAATATGCTTCTCAATCATGGCTTGAGTCTGATGTAAAAGCTGCTCCCGGCTATCGGCAGTGTGGGTCAGCGTGGGGACTAAATTGCGGGCTTGCAACGTCATGTGAAGCTGAAGGTGAGCAACGTACTCGCTGAAGTCTTCTCGAGAAGAGTAGTTGCGTGACTGCTTTGCGTGCGAATTCAAAGTGTTCTCCTTCCCTAACTCTGCGCCGTCAATCAACCATCCAAGAAATTATCACGCTGTTAAGCTAATCTTTGCCCTCTGCAATGAACTGTAACGCTTCACAATTCTGGATATTGAGAAGCGTAAATCTGCGATCGCTGCTCGTGGGCACGACTAGCTATCACGCTGGTGTGAATGGTTACAGCGCTGTTTAACGAGATCTTACCAAGAGGCGTCGCAATTCTGCCTAGGCTTCAGCTCGGCAATAGTTATTCAGGTCTGTGACGAGCTTATTTTCGTCTTGAGCAGCTTTTAGTGCATTCTGAGTCGCTGACTGAGCATCC
>CBIHQL010000784.1:0-2039 GCA_966211855.1 uncultured bacterium | reverse complement strand
GAGGTTTTAGAGGTATAGACATGATCACCGAGGAGCAGTAGAAACGGCTCATTTTGCACCCAATCTTTGGCACAAAACACCGCATGACCAAAGCCTTCGGGTTTCTCTTGGGGGATGAAAGTAATGCGATCGCCCACGGTTTGCAGATAGTGCAGGTAATCTCCGTGCTTAGCAGCTAACTTGTCATAGTACAAGCCCTGGGGTGGTGTTTGAAAGAAGGCTTCAAAGAGAGGGCGATCGCGGGGCTGGACGACAATACCCACCGACTCAACCCCAGCACTGAGCGCCTCTTCAACAATCGCTAAGATCACGGGCTTGGCTCGTCCATCACGATCAATCAGCGGAAATAACTCTTTTTTCACAGCCTTGGTTGCGGGAAACAGCCGAGTTCCCATCCCAGCAGCCGGAATGACTGCTTTACGCACAGATTGCCGCTGGTGCATAGTTCTCCTCTGCCATCAATGCACCGATCCTAGCAACGCTCAACAAATACAGGGAACTGCTGATTGCTGAGTTGGCGATCGCTGGTGATATTCAACTGTGGGGTTGCCGTCCCCAAAGTGCTAAACCACCCCCTCGCCCCCGTGCTGCTAGCAAATCAGGTTGGACTAAGAAGTAGTTAAAAAACGCTTGTTTACCAACACTCGCCTGATAAAAATTGGCTTCGCTGGTTGCACCACCCCGCACCGCACCTCGATATAGCGTCACATTGCCCAGTTGCAGCAGGATGCGAGTGAAATCAAAGGCGAGAATATTGTTCTTCTTGAGCAATTTAGCAGGGCCAGAGAGGGTGATGCACAGAGGGCCACACTGCACTTGATTGGTCATCGTGCCCGACTCGAAAGCAGACTCAGCGGGCACATCAGTCACCAGCGGAGATGCCGTATAAGACAGTTGAATCTTGACAAAGCTCGGAACATAGCGCCCTGCCCCTAACACCACACCTGCACGTTTCCGAGTTTTCTGGGTGCCCGTAATCCAACACAGCCGCCAGTCACCCACGAGATCGGCTAAGGAGTAGCGCGTTTTCTGCTGTTTGCTTGCCTTCTCGGCAGTCAATAACACTTTCAATACCGCATCAGCCGCCGGACGATCCGTTGTGCGATCGCTCAGACTGGCAGCAGCTTGTTTGAGAAGCTCAAAATCGTAATTCAAGCAACGAGTTCATCAACAGATATCTCAACTATCCTACGACAAGTAGCGAGGAATTGCTGGATCAAGCATCAGCGGCAGCGTGACGGTAAAGATAGCTCCTTGTCCTGCACCTGCGCTCTTGGCCTCAATTTGCCCCTCATGAAGTTCGACCAGTTGACGCACGATCGCTAAGCCCAATCCTAAACCACTATGCTTGCGGCTAATGCTACTATCAGCTTGCCAGAAATAGTCAAAGACGAACGGTAGCGCTTCAGGTTTAATGCCTTCCCCAGAATCTTGAACCTGGATAACGACTGTATCTCCTTTCCGCTCTAGCTTGACTACAACGTGACCACCAGAGGGGGTAAATTTAATGGCATTTGCAAGCAGATTTTGCAAGACTTGCTGCAAGCGCATAAAGTCCCCCGAAATGGGGCTGATCGTAGTATCTAGCTGGGCTTCAAGATGAATGCCCTTAGCTTCTGCTTCGACCTGCATCGTCTGGATAACCGTTTCAATTACAGACTGCACTTGAGTGGGTCGCAGGTGCAGTAGCAATTTGCCACGTAATAGACGAGAAATATCTAAGAGGTTTTCAATCAGCCGAGTTTGTAATTCGGCGTTGCGCTCAATGGTTTCTAAAGCACGAGCCGTGGTTGCTTCATCAAAGGTTCGCGATCGCAGCAGCTTTGACCAGCCCAGAATCGAGTTTAAGGGTGTGCGCAGTTCATGGGAAACGATCGCCAGAAACTCATCTTTGAGCCGGTTTGCTTCTGCCAACTCCTCTGCCTGCCGTTGCATCGCTTCGAGAGCCAGTTGTAACTCTCGTCGGCTGAGGCTAATTTCTTGTGCCATTGCTTCTAGATCGTAGCTCTGGCTAGCAAGCTCATGTTGCAAAACCTCTC
>CBIHQL010000783.1:0-2047 GCA_966211855.1 uncultured bacterium | reverse complement strand
CGATTCATCACTGGGCTTACACGCCTTGTTTTCGTCGGGAAGCGGGGAGTTATGGGCGTGACACGCGAGGGCTGATCCGCTTGCACCAATTTAACAAGGTGGAGTTGGTGAAGTTGGTGCATCCCAGCACGTCTGAGCAGGAGCATCAAGCGTTGGTGCAAGATGCGGAGGCGATTTTGCAAGCGTTGAAGTTGCCCTATCGCGTGATCGAGTTGTGTACGGGTGACCTTGGTTTTGGGGCGGCGAAGTGCTACGACCTAGAGGTGTGGTTGCCGTCGTCGGGTAAGTATCGCGAGATTTCGAGTTGCTCCAATTTCGGTGATTTCCAAGCGCGTCGCGGCAATATTCGCTTTAAGGAAGCGGGACAGAAGGGAACGCAATTGGTGCATACGCTGAATGGCTCTGGGTTAGCGGTGGGTCGGACGATGGCAGCGATTTTAGAAAATTACCAGCAACCGGACGGCACGGTGCGTCTACCAGAAGTCTTACAACCCTACCTCAAACGGGAGGTTCTCTAGGGTGCAGTCGCCGTCAGTAATTGACGCGCTTTAGAATAGTTAAAGATATCTAACAGAAGTTTTTCGGGTCTTAATTCTATGTCAGTTTTGGCGGCGATCGCAGTCCTTGCGCTTCTCATTATCGTCCACGAACTGGGACACTTCATGGCAGCTCGGGCGCAGGGCATCCACGTCAATCGGTTCTCGTTGGGGTTTGGCCCCATTTTGTGGAAGTATCAAGGGCCAGAAACTGAGTATGCGGTGCGGGCGTTTCCGCTCGGTGGGTTTGTTGGGTTTCCCGATGATGACCCCGATAGCGAAATTCCGCCCGAAGACCCCAATCTCTTGCGCAACCGCCCAGTGCTCGATCGCGCGATCGTGATTAGTGCTGGGGTAATTGCCAATTTGATCTTTGCTTACTTCTTGCTGGTGGGCCAAGTGTCTGCGGTGGGGGTGCAAGATTTTAATTACCAGCCTGGGGTGTTGGTGCCCAAGGTGGCGGCGGATGTCAGTAGTGCAGCCAGCAAAGCGGGCATCAAGCAAGGTGACATCATTTTGGCAGTGAATGGCAAGGAGTTGGGTGCTTCTGCAACCGCCATTCAAACGCTGATGACCGAGATTCAAACCCACCCCGATGAAGCGTTACCGTTGACGGTGAAGCGGGGAAGTGAAACCTTGGCGCTGACAGTCCAGCCAGAAGCGAGCCCGGAAGGAAAGGGTCGGATTGGGGTGCAACTCGCGCCTAACGGAGAGATTGTACGTCGTCGTGCCAAAAGTCTGACGGATGCGTTTGGTACTGCGGCAGCAGAGTTTCAGCGGATCGTAACGCTCACGGTGCAAGGGTTTGGTCAACTCATCAGCAACTTTGGCGAAACGGCAGAGCAAGTCTCTGGCCCAGTGGCGATCGTTGCGATTGGTGCTGACATTGCCCGTTCTAATGCTGCCAACCTGTTCCAATTTGCGGCATTGATTAGCATTAACTTAGCGATCATCAACATCCTGCCTCTGCCTGCGCTTGATGGAGGTCAGTTAGCGTTTCTGCTGATTGAAGGGCTTCGTGGCAAACCATTACCTACCAAAATTCAAGATGGGGTGATGCAAACTGGGTTGATGCTGCTCTTGGGTTTGGGTATCTTCTTGATCATTCGTGACACAGCAAATTTGATTCCTGAGTCGGTGCAGAAGCTGATCCAACCCTAGGGGTCAACCCTGACGGCTGATTGTAATAATCATTAAATTCGGTGTGTTTGTGGTGTTGGTGCTCTCCAACCTACAAGCACACTTTAAGTTTGGAGACTCTTCTATGAGTATTACGCGCAAACTTTCGGCTAAGAAACAACGAGCGTTGGAGGTGCTGATTCGGCTAAAGCGGTTGTATCCCGAAGCGCCTTGCACGCTCAACTATGAAACCCCAGTGCAATTGTTGGTGGCGACGATCCTCTCAGCGCAATGTACCGATGAGCGGGTGAATCAAGTTACGCCAGAGTTATTTCGGCGCTTCCCCGATGCAGCGGCATTAGCAGCGGCTGATCCACTAGAGTTAGAAACCC
>CBIHQL010000782.1:0-2055 GCA_966211855.1 uncultured bacterium | reverse complement strand
CTGAGTGCGTGGGCCGATACAGGCGATCGACCAGAGTTTGCCACTGGCTGAGGTCGGGCTGGCGCTGTTCGAGTTGCAGTAAATCTAGCGCTTGCTGAGCTAAACCTTCCCGCTCCAAAATTAGCGGCACTTCGTAAATGCTGCGGGCATCGGGAGACGTAATCACGCAGCCCACGGGGACATCGCAAAATTCTGACAGTTTTTCTTTCATGCCAGGATGCAAGGGGCGATCGCAGCGGCACACCAAGATATCAGGTTGAATGCCAATCGAGCGCAGTTCTTTAACCGAGTGCTGCGTGGGTTTGGTTTTCATTTCCCCGGCTGCCGGAATCCAAGGCATCAACGTCACGTGCATGTAAAGGACGTTTTGCCGACCCACGGCTTTACGAAATTGCCGGATCGCTTCGAGAAATGGCAGTGATTCAATATCTCCGACGGTTCCCCCAATCTCAGTGATCACCACGTCAGGATTGGTGTTCTTCGCAACCCGAAGAATTCGTTCCTTAATCTCATTCGTGATGTGGGGAATCACCTGCACGGTGCCACCCATATAATCACCCCGACGCTCTTTATTGAGCACTGCCTGATAAATTGACCCGGTGGTGACGCTATTGAGGCGGGACATGGACGTATCCGTAAAGCGCTCGTAGTGCCCCAAGTCCAAGTCTGTTTCTGCACCATCCTCAGTCACGAAAACCTCACCATGCTGGAAAGGGCTCATCGTGCCAGGGTCAACGTTAATATAAGGATCCAACTTCAGAATGGACACAGAGTAGTCACGCGACTTTAGCAATCGACCCAGGCTTGCTGCCACAATGCCCTTACCGATGCTAGAGACCACGCCACCCGTTACAAACACAAACTTAGTCATAGAATTCTAGGAGCACAGCCTTCTGGAGTCCACCCGTCAATTGTGCCACAGGCAACGTGAAGCGCGTTGTCGGGTGGTGTTTTTTTTAGAACCGCGATCGCCAATCGAAACTCAAAAATTCACTCAAGCATCCACAAGAATTTTTGGCTGCCTATCTAGGCGATCGACCGAAGCAAACGTTGAATTGACCTAACCCCCAGCCCCTTCCCTGCGAGGGAAGGGGAGCAAGAGAAGGGGAGCCAGGTATCCAAAGCCCCTCTCCGCATCGGGGAGGGGTTGGGGAGGGGTCGGCTGTTAATCACCAACCAAGCAACCGCCGAACCTAACTTTCGTAAGCATCCATCGGTAAACAAGAGCACACCAAGTTGCGATCGCCGTAAGCGTTATCGACACGACCGACCGCAGGCCAGAACTTGTTATCGCGAGTCCAAGCTGTGGGGTAGGCTCCCTTTTCACGCGGATAGGGTTTATCCCACTCCGTTGCCATTAACGCCGCCGCTGTGTGTGGGGCATTCTTGAGCAGATTGTTCTGGCGATCGACATGACCTGTTTCAATTTCGGCAATCTCTGCGCGAATGGCGATCAAGGCATCACAGAAGCGATCGAGTTCTTGCTTAGATTCACTTTCAGTTGGCTCGACCATAATCGTTCCGGGTACAGGCCACGAAACGGTTGGCGGGTGGAAGCCGTAATCAATCAAGCGCTTGGCAATATCATCAACTTCGATGTCTGCCGTCTTCTTGAATTGGCGCAAATCTAAAATGCACTCGTGAGCCACTAAGCCATTTTTACCTTTGTACAGCACGGGGTAGTAAGGCTCTAAGCGCTTGGCAATGTAATTAGCATTGAGGATGGCAACTTGAGTCGCTTGGGTCAACCCAGCCCCGCCCATCAAGGCAATATATACCCAGGAGATCGGCAAAATGCTGGGGCTACCCCACGGTGCAGCAGCGATCGCTCCAATCCCCTGCTGACCGCCCATTTCTACAACCGGATGGCTGGGCAAGAAGGGCACCAAGTGTGGCATCACGCCAATCGGCCCCATCCCTGGCCCACCACCCCCGTGAGGAATGCAGAAGGTTTTGTGCAAATTCAAGTGACAAACATCAGCACCATAGTCACCCGGACGGCACAATCCAACTTGGGCATTCATATTTGCCCCGTCTAGATAGACCAGTCCACCA
>CBIHQL010000781.1:0-2057 GCA_966211855.1 uncultured bacterium | reverse complement strand
CACCAGCGATCGAATGCATCAGACGACCTTTTAGCCACCCTCTTAGCAACCAATCCGGCTCCTGGACAACTGCACTTTGTGCGCCAGCTTCCAGTCGATTTTCAATTAGCGCCCACCCAACTTCTGCAACATTTCCAATCCTTACAACCTGATGTTGTAATCTGCTGTGGGATGGCTGAGGCGCGATCGCAACTCACGGTTGAGTCTAATGGCAAACATCAGGAAGAGATCCGCTACACATCTTTAGATTTAGAACCTTTAATTGCTGCTCTCTCGATGACCCAAATTAGCCATGATGCCGGAGATTATGTGTGTAACTGGCTCTACTATTCCGTTTTGAAATACATTCAGGAACAACAAGTCAAGAGCCACTGCTTATTTGTTCATGTTCCCGTATTAAACGACTCTAACTTTCAACCCATCTTTCAAGACTTTTCGACCCTAGTGCAGCGTCTCCTCAAGCCTTGAAGCGATCGCGCTGTTGACCCACTGTAGTCATGCGATCGCTCATTGAGACGAGAAACTATTTTCCCCTCATCTAATTCCAATTGCTTAAATGATTGCACCCGATTATCGTATGTTTTCCCTACTGCCACTGCTCACACTCGCTCAAGCAACTCCGGCCCCTCCTACCCCGACCCCTCAAGAAATCGTTCGCCCTCGAGAAGTTAGACCGTTACCTGGTCAACTCGATGATGTTGTAGTCTTTAACAGCAACAGCCCTGAAGTAGTACAAACAGAAGGAATTTTGCTGTCTACCTTTCCGCCCGAAGGCAAGCGCACTCCGTCAGCTCACTTGAATCGCACGTTTGAGGGTCGCTTTGATCTGTTTGCCCACCACATTGCTAAGGCCACAGATCCAAATGATCTAAGGACGCTCTACCTCGGAGCTATTCTTCACAATGCCAGCAGCAAACCTGTCACGATTGATATTCTGCAAGCAGCCAGTTACCTGAGCCAGCCCGATGCTCCATTTATCGAGTTACCTTCCTATACCGAAGATCCTACAGGCAGCGTTTATGCAGGCCCTGGTGATCGCGCCATGAGTGACGTTTTGCGGGGAAGACGCCAATCTGATTTCCCGGCTCAGTTAGTAATTCCGCCTGGCGAGAGTCGGATGCTGATTAATTTTCCGATTCCCGTCAAAGCTCTAGAACCACCGATTAATGGTCGTTCTAGCTTAGTACGAATGCGCAGCAACGGCCCTGTTCACATCGCCACCTTAGGCATGTTTGCCCCATCAGATGAGAATGGTAATGAACGCGCCCCCACGTTAGAAGAATGGCAAACTCTGCTCCAAAACGGTGAATTAGCGGGGCCTCGCGATCGCACGCCCACTCCGCCTGACTCTAACGCAGGCCAAGTGATTTATAGCCGAGTTGCAGGCGTTGCTCAAGGCTCAACTTGGCAAGCCCAACTCACTGATAGCCTTAGCAGCTCAACTTTGACGATTCCTCCAGCAGGTGAAGCAATTTCATACGGTCTCAGCACTCTACTAGCAGGCAGAATGGGCACTAATCAAATCCAAAGTGCCCCACTCCTGGCTCGATACCCAGATACTGCTTATCAAGCTCATGGTAATTATGGGATCGAATACAATCTCACTTTGCCACTATTCAATCCCAAGAATACTCCCCAAACCGTCGCGATCGCTCTAGAAACTCCAATCAAGGAAGATCAACTCAGCAAGCAGGGCCTTCGTTTCTTTGACCCTTTACCCCGTCAAGTCTTTTTTCGAGGAACAGTCCGCGTTCGCTACAACAATGAAAACAATCTGCCACAAACCCGATACATCCACTTGGTACAGCGCCGAGGGCAAGAGGGAGAGCCACTAATAAAGTTACCTATTTCCGCGGGCGATCGGCATCTCATCCAAGTGGATTTCCTTTATCCTCCTGATGCTACTCCTCCCCAGGTACTAACCATCAAAACCTTAAATTCTCAAGAAGGCTAAAAAAGACAACAAAAAAACCTGCTTGATTTTACTCAAACAGGTTTTTTAAATATCACCCTGGCATCGAGCTATTGTCCCGTGGGGCTACCCCCAGAGTATCGTC
>CBIHQL010000780.1:0-2059 GCA_966211855.1 uncultured bacterium | reverse complement strand
AATCTGCACCAATTGCTCACTAGAACTCGCCTGTAGCAAATCACCATCTTGTAAAACAGTGCCCCGAGGCAGTTGGAGGTGAACCAGTTGCCCGTTGGGAGCGGTGAGTCGATAGCGGCTGCGGGTGCGTTCTTCAGCGGTGAGTTCTAAAGTTAGGCAGACGGTAGCCTTGGCAGTAGCAGGGACACGGTGGGTTAGCGTCAACATGGCACAGCCAAACTCTCAACACAGACAGCCCTTACTATACCGTGCTTGAAATACCCTGAATCTTGGAATTAATTTTCTAGGCTTCAAAGATAGATCGGGACAGTTAAAAATCTGGTGAATTCCTAATAATAATTGCCAGAAGAAATTATAAGTTTCCACAAGCGATGATTTGACAATTTAAAGAATTAATTTCAGGAATTCATCGGTTTGGGTGATTGGTAATTAGTATAGTAACCCTCACTTTAAAAGAAGGTTCGTCTCGTTCATTCCAGCCCCCCAATGAACTGCTATGAATAGTTTAATCACGATTGGCGATCACCCCTATCCAACTACACAGGCAACTCAACCTCAAGCTGTTGAAGCTCAGGCAGGAAGTATCCTCCAAGCCATTCTGGAGAGCTTAGATGGTATTTTAGTCTTGACGGCTCAAGGTGAGTGGATTAACGCTAACCGTTTTGCCAACCAGGTTTGCCAACAATTACAGTCAGGCCAAAGAACAAATCAAACCGTTCCGGCTGAAATTTGGAAAATTTGTCAATCTTTGATAGAAAGTCGAGAATTGTTTCCCGATCATGAATTAATCTTGTGTGATGAAATAATCACTCATGATGCCTTAACGCTCAGAATTCGAGTCCGCTGGTTGCACCTAGAAACTGTTGATCAACCTTGCTTGCTAGTCACCTTAGAAGATCATCAAAAATCAGTGCATAATATGGCGATCGCCGAAGCCCATAAATATGGCTTGACACCGAGCGAGACAAAAGTCTGGCTGCTCTATCGGGGTGATTGTAGCTACAAAAAGATTGCCGAAACGTTATACATTACGCCCAATACCGTCAAGAAACACATGAAGAGCATTCATGCGAAACGAAAGATTGTGCTTGGCATTGAGGCTTGAAGTTGCGATCGCACGGAGGGCACCTAGCTAAAAGCGGTGATTACTGTGGGAGGAGTCTGAACCTGAAGCTATTGATCGGTGCTAAGTCGAGGAGATGCGAGGCGATCGCATGTGCATCTTGGCAACAACCCTGAGATGCGATCGCCTTAACGGTTACCAGCCGACTTTTGTAGGCGTAGTAGCTCATTTTCCACCCGCTTCTTTAAGCTGGCATCTCTTTGCACTGCAACGGTGATCTCGTTAAAGCGTTTCACACTATCTTTAGGAGCGCTCCGTAGCCCACTATTAGCCACGATGTCTTTGGAGCTATTACAAAAATTGACAGCAATGACACGAATATTGTTGGGTAGTTTGTTGATGCTGCCAGGGTCGGTGCAAACAATCTCAGGGATATCGCTAGAACCCAGAATTGTTTTGATTTCGCTGTAGGCGGTGACTCGCCCACCTTCCATTGCTAAAACAGCTTCAGCATAATTTTTGATTTCAGCATCGGTGACAGCAGATTGTGCCGCAGCAGAAGTGCTAAACATCAGAGTGGGAGAGCGCTCTGCCAAATTAGGCACAAAACCGGAGGAGATACCTACCGCAGCTAAAGCGCCCACTAAAAAAGACTGAGACCAAGCTCGGAAGCGGGGTTGTTTAACTAAGTGATGCCAAGCGCCTAACCATTGGCGATCGCATCGGGTCAGAGAGCGTTGAGAGTTCATCATAAATCCTAATAGCACGTCGAATGTGAAAGCCACAAAAAGTAGAACAATCCAGTATCCAATGTTTTTGAATTATTTTATCTAGCCTAAGTTCCAGATCAAGGCAGAGTTTTACATAATCAGCCTGAGCCTTGTTCTCAGCTTGATTATTACCTACTTAAAGAAAAAGTAAGCTCAATCTCTTTGGTAAAGCTGACAAATTTCTACCACTTTGTTTTGTAAGGTATATAACTCCTCAGCCCCTTTT
>CBIHQL010000779.1:0-2073 GCA_966211855.1 uncultured bacterium | reverse complement strand
TTGCGGCTCCGGTAAGTTGTGAATCGGGCGATCGCGATTGGGGATCTGGGGAGCGCGACGACCTGAAATCAACAGATGGGTGGGGATAAGTTGATAGTCACGCCGCAACCAACGAGCCAACTCAAAACTGAGCAAGCCGCCCATACTATGCCCAAACAAGGCAAAGGGTTTATCTAAGTAAGGAACCAAAGCAGCCAGGAGCGATCGCAGCACATCTTCTAGGGTGGTGAGAGGCTGTTCTGGCATTCGAGCACCTCGTCCCGGAATTTCAATGGCACATACTTCAATTGCTGTGGGTAACTCGTTAGCCCAACTGCGAAAGCTCCAAGCTCCACCCCCTGCGTAAGGGAAACAGAAAAGCCGTACCTGTGCCTGAGGATTGGGACGCGGACAAATAATCCAGGGAGTTGCAAACTGAGTTGTCATGCCTTAGCCCCCCAGAAACCCACCTTGCGCCAACGCTCCCATACTAGCTTGTACAGCGCTGAGCAGGCGATCGCTATCAGCATCGGTGTGAGCCGTGGAGAGAATACCGCTACCGTCGGGGTAAAGGAGAATTCCCTGATCTAGCAAGTGATAATACAACAGCATCATCGTGATAGACATAGCGGATCGATGGGAAGATGCTTCTGGGGTGGCATCACCACTGGCAGGCCCAAAGAGGGAGCCAAAGTGAACCATTTCAATGGGAATTCCTACAGACGTAAAGTAGGCATTGAGGCGATCGCACAATCCCTGAGTTTGCGCATTGAGTTGTTGTTGCAGTGCGGCTCCTTCTGCTTTGAGATGTTGCAAGACAGCTTTTGCAGCAGTCATCGCGAGAGGATGCTTACAGTAGGTTCCGGCGAAGAAAGTGGTTTCAACTTGGGGCACAGAGTCATCTCCATATTGCCATTGTCCACCATCAATTTTGTCGAGATATCTGGCACTTCCAGCCACTACCCCAATCGGCATCCCCCCACCAATAATTTTGCCGTAGGTGGCGATATCTGCCCGAACCCCGAAGTAAGCTTGGGCACCCCCCGGATGAATCCGGAATCCGGTCAGCATTTCGTCAAAGATCAGGGCAATATCTTGTGTTTGAGTTAACTGCCGCAAGTCATGCAGAAACGCCTGGGGTTGCAGATCTAGACGACGGCTCTGCACAGGTTCAACCAAGACAGCGGCTAATTGATTGGCATGAGTGCGAATTAGGTCGAGCGATCGCGGATCTCCATACTTCAAGACAAGGATATCTTGGGCGATCGCAGCGGGAATGCCTGAAAAGCGTGGTGTTGCCTGCCCCAAAACTGCTGAGGCTTTCATTAACGTGGCATCCCCATGACCGTGGTAAGAGCCAGCAAACAGAGCAATTTTGTCGCGCCCCGTCGCAGCCCTGGCTAAACGGATTGCGGTCATTACGGCTTCTGTGCCTGTATTACTGAAAGCAACCCGTTCCATCCCAGTCAAGTCATGGATTAAAGTAGCAACTTCCCCTGCCAGGTTAGATTGCATCCCAAAGGCCATCCCTTGACTGATCTGCTCTATCAATGCCTGCTGCACCATCGACGGATTGTGCCCAAATAGATGGACTCCAAACCCCATGATCAAATCAAGATATTCATTCCCATCAGCATCCCACACTCTAGAGCCAGCGGCGCGATCGCCCACAATGGGATACACCATTTCTTTAATTAAAGGATCGAAGCCCGCAGAACTCCGTGCATCTGCCAAGACTGGACGGTACGTTGCGGTTAGCTGTTTGGAGGCTTGATGACGTTGGCTATAGGTTGTGATGAAAGTTTCCAGATAGGTTTGCTGATGCTCGTTAAGGCCCGCTTTGGCAGCTTGAACGGCAAAGACAGATTTGAGCTGAGCCAGGGGTTCAGAGACGGGAGTTTGCATGAACTGCTCCTAAATTGGGTGAAGGCAAGTTGCCGCTTTGAATCAAGTAGGCAAAGTAGGTATCCAGCAAGGCATCATCCACCGGAGGGCAATGAATTGAAGTCTCAGCTAGCCCTGCCAAAGTGTTGCGGCAATCAAAGGAGAGAGATACTGCATGAGAGTCTCCCTCGGTTTGGGGCGGGAACATAG
>CBIHQL010000778.1:0-2086 GCA_966211855.1 uncultured bacterium | reverse complement strand
AAACCGCCGTCACTGAATCACAACTTCACTTACCTGAACTCGGCAAACTGCCCCTCGAAGAATATGTGGTTGGAGGTGAGCCAAAGGTTGCAACAACTGCAATGGGTCGATTGGTGGCAGAAGTGGGAGGGCGCGATCGCAACTATGTAGTCACCAACGCCGATGGCAACGAAGCCTCTGGGATTGCCAACATCAACCAAGCGTTGAAAATCATCCACCCCACCCGCGACGACCTCTACAACCAAGCCCCCGGTGGTCAAGTCTATGAACCCCTGAGCGAGGATGCCTGTGCTGGCTTAGCTGCTGGTTTGGCATTAATGGGCAGCCGCACCCTGTGGTGTTCTTACGAATCGTTCGCGATCAACGGTTTACCGATTTGGCAGACGGTGACCCAAGCAATGGCTGAGTTACGCCGCCCCACCCCCTCTACCGTGACACTGTTTACCGCAGGCGCATTGGAGCAAGGCCGCAACGGTTGGACTCATCAACGCCCCGAAATTGAAGCTTACTTTGCCGCGATGATGCGCAATGGCAACGTCTTCCCGCTGTTTCCACCCGATGCCAACAGCATTCAAGTTTGTTATGACTGGGCGCTAACCACCAAAAACAAAGGCATTGTGATCACCGCTAGCAAATCACCTTTGCCGATTCGGGTGACGTTTGAGCAAGCCCAGCAAGGACTAGAAAAAGGCGCAGTCACAGTGCAAGAAGTCGCAGGCACCGAAGGCGGCAAATTAGTTGTCTTAGCTGTAATTGGTGACATGACCTTAATTCCGGCTCTCGAAGCAGCGGCTCATTTAGAAACCGAAGGACTCGCTGTTCGCGTAGTTTCTGTGATCAACCCTCGTCGCCTCTTCCGAGCGTCTGATGTGGCTTGGGACACTTGCTCAGAAGCGGATGGTCAATTCTTGGATGATGCTGGCTTTGAAGCCTTATTTGGGGGTGATGCGTTACTCGGCATTACCGGCGGCACCAGCAACATGTTGGAACCCATTATGCTTCGTAGTACCAGCAAGCGTGACATCTTTGCCTGGAAACGTGGAGAAACCACTGCCAGTGCCGGAGAACTCATGGCCTTCAATGGCTTAACTGCCGAAGCGATCGCCAAACGTGCTATTGAGTTAGTCCACTAAAAATCTAGTTCAAATCTAGTCCCCCCAAATTTGGGGGGCTAGGGGGGCCTGGTTCGGATTTCTTTTCTTGCACGAAAACCCTGCTCAAATTTGGGGAGCTAGGGGGGGCTTTTCCGGCTCTCAAAATTCTTATTTCACCGTTGGAGCAACTGCCGCAAACTTCAGAATAAAGGCAGTCTCTCCACTACCGCTCTCAACTCGGATATCGATGCCTAAGCGGGTCGCAAACTTCTTGACCAGCGCTAAACCTAGGCCCGTCCCTCCATATTTCCAAGGGTCATGGTTGGGAATGCGGTAGAACTTGCTAAAGATACGCTCATGCTCTGCAATAGGGATCTCAACGCCAGAGTTACTAACTCGAATTTCTAAGGCTGTTGGGGTCGCTTGAGCCGATAAAGCGATCGCGGCTCCAGCAGGGCTGTATTTGCAGGCATTATGCAACAGCTCGGTCAGAATGCGCTCTAGATAGGAAATATCTGTTGTTAAGGTAGGCAGATGTGGAGGGATATCAATGATCAGTTGCTGATGTTGATGACTCGCTCGCTCAACAAATGCGTCTATGAAGTAAGGTACAAAAAGTTCTAGATCAACAGCGGCTAGGTTGAGCGGTTCTGTCTCAGCATCTAACCGAGCCATATCCAGTAGATCGTTAATTAGTCCCATCTCGCGCTGACTTTCGTCTTGAATGATTTTGAAAGAGCGAGCGATCGCATGAGACTGATCAGCAAACAACCCTAAGGTTTCTAAGTTCACCTCTAACATCTGCGTCGCCAGCTTGATGCTAGACATGGGGGTACGCAACTCGTGAGAAACCGTATTCAGAAAATCATCTTTGAGTTGATTCAGTCGTTCTAGCTCTTGAACTTGCAACTGAGCTTCACGATATAAACGAGATTGGCGTAGGGCGATCGCACAATGGTTTGCCACTTGTTGCACCAACCGGATCTCTAATT
>CBIHQL010000777.1:0-2091 GCA_966211855.1 uncultured bacterium | reverse complement strand
TAGCGCTAGTCATCTTTTTTGTGACTGCCTCGATCGCTGCCCCTTTGTTTGAAGAGGTAATGTTTCGGGGCTTTTTGTTACCTTCTCTGACCCGCTACTTGCCTGCCTGGGGTGCCATTACAGTCAGTGCGCTGCTATTTGCACTGGCCCATCTCAGCCTGTCAGAAATTTTGCCTCTAATGGTGCTGGGCATGGTGTTGGGTTATGTCTACACGCGATCGCGCAATCTCCTGGCCCCTATGTTGCTCCACAGCTTATGGAATAGCGGCACGCTCGTGAGCCTGTTCATTCTCGGTAGTGGTTCGTTGTGAACGATTGATACAAATTACGCTGGGCAATTTTACGATTAGTAGCTTGTTGGTGCTATTGATACTGACCTGGGCATACTGAGCGCGGAATTTGCGGTTATTTGCCAAAGGAGATCTGGCTCAATGACAAGCTCTAATCAAGCCGATAAAAAAACTGCTGCTGGTATCTGTGGCATCTTGTTGGGGGCGCTGGGTGTCCACAAGTTTATTTTGGGCTACACCACCGAGGGCATCATTATGTTGCTTGCCACTGTGCTAACCTGCGGCATTGGGGGCGCTGTGATGGGCATTATTGGCTTAGTTGAAGGGATTATCTACCTGACAAAATCTGACGAAGAATTTGTCAGCACCTATGTAATTAGCAAGAAGGGTTGGTTCTAACAGAAGTTGCTAGCCTGATTTCAACGATGTTTGAGCTATCTCACCAACCGTTATCTCGCGCTGGGCAATTAATTCGCTACGGTTTCTTGGGAGTGACTAGCGCACCGCTTGTGGGAGCTTACTGCTACAACCGAGGTTACCGTTTGCCGTTGCTGGGTTGCCCAGTGCGTCACCTGACAGGAATTCCTTGTCCGACTTGTGGCATGACCCGCTCCTTTATGGCGATCGCTCAGGGGCATTGGAGTCAGGCATTGGCTCATCATTGGTTTGGGCCAATTTTATTTTTCAGCTTTTTGGTTGCTGCGATTCACATTGCCATTGAACTGTGGTGCGATCGCCAGGTGTTGACCTTTTATCGAGGTTGGTTGAACCGTCGCTCATTTCAGTTATGGGCATTATTGAGCTTATTGCTCTATCACAGTTACCGCCTCTACGCTTTAGCTCAGTCTGGAGCCTTGAGGGTGGCGATAGAAAATTCTCCCTTGGGGCAAGTACTGTTAGCGATCGCAGGTACTGCCTGAAGTGAATTAACAGCTAATTGTGAGCAGTCGTAATGTTTATGGATATAAATACACCATGCTGACACTGAAGCGCAAAAAGTTAGCTCTTGGCCTGGTACTGGGTCTGGTAGGGCTGGGTTATTTCAGTGCCATGTCAAATCTAGAAATCACTCCCTTCCTAAAAAGTTCTGTAGCATTGCTGCCCATTCAAGTAGCAGTTTTGATCTACTTGCTGGGTTTTCGCCGAAGCTCCCAATAACCCCTCCTTAAGGCTGAAATCCGAATAAAGTTAGCGGTTTTGCGGCAATTTTCTAAAAACTTCGCCTACCCTCAAAGTAAAGAATGGTCACCAGAAGTTTTGACTCTGATGGTGCTCCAAACGGTGCAGATAGGTTGAAGGTTTATGCAACTGACTCCAGAGGCCGCGATCGCCAAGCCCAACACGACGCTAGAACTGATCACCCTAGATGTGAGCGGCATGAAGTGTGCCGGGTGTGTGCGCACGGTTGAGCAACAACTCCAACAAGTACCCGGTGTGGTGTCTGTTGCGGTGAACTTGGTCACTGAAGTGGCGCTGGTCGAATGTGAACCTCAAACCGTTGATCCAGAAGCGATCGCTCAGAAGCTGACTGACACAGGCTTTCCGAGCCAGCCGCGTGTGGGATTGTCTAATGGAGAGTGTGTCGAGTCGGGAAGTAATTGGGTCGAGCGTCAACAGCAGGAGTTGCAACAGCAGACGAAACGAGCGGCGATCGCAGGCTTATTGTTGTTGCTGTCAGGCGTTGGGCATTTGGGGCAGTGGGGCTGGCTAACCATTCCGGGGCTTAGCAATATTTGGTTTCATTGGGGCCTGGCAACGGTCGCTTTGGTAGGGCCAGGTCGCAAGATGTTGATCGATGGTT
>CBIHQL010000776.1:0-2096 GCA_966211855.1 uncultured bacterium | reverse complement strand
GGGATGAAGTCGGACGGCGGAATCAAGCCTTGCTCAGGATGGTGCCATCGAATCAGTGCTTCAAAGCCCACAATCCGATTGGTTTTAAGGGCGACAATGGGTTGATAGTAAAGTTGAAGTTCTCGTAGATGCTGATTAGAAGCATCAAACTGATCACTACAAGCTTGGGCGATCGCTCGTCGCAGATCGTGTTCGAGTTGCACATGAGCTAGAGCATAGCTATGCATTGAGGAGTTAAACACCTCATGGCGCATCCGACCCAGTGCTTTAGCTTGATAAAGGGCTAGATCGGCATCCCGCAAAATTTCTTCGGGTTGGTTGTACTCACTGGCACTTAAGGCAATGCCAATGCTAGCGCTCGTGGTGATCTGGTGACCATTCAAGTAGAAAGGTGTTTCGAGTTCTCGCTGGAGTCGTTCTGTAATGCGTACTGCATCGTGAATATCTCGAATATCTTCCAGCAAAATCGTAAACTCATCACCGCCAAATCGTGCCACCGTATCTCCGAGCCGCAAGCACGACTCTAGCCGATGGGACACAGCCACCAACAATTGGTCACCAATCAAATGCCCCAAAGAGTCATTGAGGTGTTTGAAATGATCGAGATCGACAAACAATAGAGCAAACAGTGCATGGGGCCGACGCTTGACGTGTTCCATAGCTCGGCTCAAGCGATCCATAAACAAGGCGCGATTCGGCAAGCCAGTCAGCACATCGTGAAAGGCATCGTAGATTAATCGCTCTTCAATCCGCTTGCGTTCGGTGATATCGAAGTGAATGGCTAAATATTGAAACGGTTTTCCTTGCTCATCTAGAGAAGGCACAATCGTAGTATCAACCCAGTATGGAGTACCATCTTTTGCTTTGTTTTTAATTTCACCGTGCCAAACGTTCCCTTGGCTAATGGTGCTCCAAAGGTTCTGAAAAAATTCCTTAGGGTGGTGACCAGAGTTAACAAGGCGATGGTCTTGACCGAGAATTTCTGCTTGCGAGTATTTCGACAAGTGGCAGAACTTGTCATTGACGTATTGAATGCTGCCGTGGGCATTAGTAATCGCCACGATCGCGGCTTCATTCAGGGCCAGTTTGATGTGAGATAATTCTTGCTGGGCTGCTTGCAATTCTTTTTTAATCTGCTCACAGCTTTGGGGCTCTAAGTCATTGTCAGGACTTGCAGTCAAAATATCTAATGCGGGTTGCGATAGGGTCGGCTGATCGTGACTCTGTGACTGCTCAGTATTCATGGGCTGATGTTGGAGTGACTGCCGGAGACAATGATTGAAGCCTGCCAAGTTGAGCATGACTCAACTACAAAAACTGTCTTCAAACTTTCTACAGGTTGCACCTCATAATTCCCGCTTAGGGGTTGATGAATATCTGTGTACTGAAAAACACGGTCTAGGATCAACAATAGATGTAATGCGGGCTAAGCATGAATTGGCAAGAAATTGCGGGTAATTGGGTTTTAATTCCCTCCCGACCGACAGCGATCGTCCATTTTCTGGGTGGGGCTTTTGTGGCAACGGCTCCTCACGTGACCTACCGTTGGTTGTTAGAGCATTTAAGTCGTCAGGGTTATGTAATCGTTGCTACGCCATTTGTCAATACTTTAGATCATACGGCGATCGCCCAGCAGACGTTACGCAATTTCGAGCGGGCTTTTACTCAAATGCAAGAGCGCGGTCTGTTACGCAAGCGCTACTTACCTATCTATGGTCTGGGTCACAGCATGGGGTGCAAATTGCATCTGCTGTCTGGCAGTTTGTTTCCTGTCGAGCGAGCCGGAAACATTTTGATCTCGTTCAACAATTTTGCGGCGCGAGATGCGATTCCGTTAGTCGATCAGTTTTCACCTGCTTTATCGGTAGAATTTACCCCATCACCTTTAGAAACCAATGCCTTAGTCGCTGAGCAATATCAAGTGCGGCGAAATCTATTAATTAAGTTTAGTAATGACACGCTCGACCAGACATTGGCGATGGAAGCGGTGTTACAAAAGCGATTTCCAGGGATGGTCACCTTACAAAAGCTGCCGGGAAGCCATACCACGCCTCTGGGCCAAGACGTGAGTTGGACATCGGGTACTGTATTTACGC
>CBIHQL010000775.1:0-2098 GCA_966211855.1 uncultured bacterium | reverse complement strand
CCGATGTATTTGCTTAGTCTCCCGCTAACCCCTCATTAAACCCCTGCTATGCAAACCTCCCAACCCGTCCTGACATCTTCTGTCACTAACATCAATCCTGTGATTGCGGTCAAAAATCTCAATCACTATTTTGGTGAAGGCAAGTTAAAGAAACAGGTTTTGTTTGACATTAACCTAGAGATTCAGGCGGGTGAAATTGTGATCATGACTGGGCCGTCGGGGTCAGGCAAAACTACGCTACTGACTCTAATGGGAGGCTTGCGATCGGCTCAAGATGGTAGCCTGATGATTCTCGATCAAGAGATCTGTGGTGCCAATAAAAACCAACTCACTCAACTCCGCAAGAATATTGGTTATATCTTTCAAGCGCATAACTTGCTGTCATTTCTGACTGCCAAGCAAAACGTGCGGATGTCGTTAGAACTGCATGATCAATATCTCAATCAAAACATGGATGCGATCGCTGAAGATATCCTCAGAACGGTGGGGTTGGGAGAGCGCATCAACTACTATGCCGAAGAACTCTCTGGAGGGCAAAAGCAGCGGGTAGCGATCGCTCGTGCCCTTGTGAGTCGCCCCAAAATTGTTTTAGCTGATGAACCAACCGCAGCTCTCGACAAAAAATCGGGTCGAGATGTCGTGGAAATGATGCAAAAACTGGCTAAAGAACAGGGATGCACGATTTTGATGGTGACGCACGATAACCGGATTTTGGACGTTGCCGATCGCATTATCTACATGGAAGACGGTCGCCTGGGCGTTAATCCAGAAGCTGACCTCTCGGCTAACTAGTGGATCGCAGTTCGTCTTTTAATTTTTTTGCGCCTCTTTACCAATAGGCACGATCATTTCCTCGGGCAACAACTTAGCGTCAGGCTAAACCAAGCTCTGTTGAGATGAATCTACCCGGATGCGTACAAGGTAAAACCTGTCTTGTTGAGGCTAGAGATGGCTCAGAACAGCAGGGAGAAAAGCCCGCCGCACTTCTGAGGCTCCTTGTAGGCTCGGCTCGATCGTTGCTGTGAACCACTCAGGGGTACCTGTGAGGAAATGAGCGTGAAGATCGACCAGTTGCCCATAACGGTTAGCAATAGTTGCGATCGCTGTATTGATCCGCTGAAGGTTCTTGCGGGCGATCGCAGGGTCAACGCCGACGAAATTACGACGGTCATCTCCCAAGGTGGGATCGTACACATTACCCAAAAGCACTGGACGGATTGGTAGTTTTTGAATGAAAGTATCTAGAGCGATCGCAAACTCTTGAATCCCATCTCCCGCATCTGCAATCAGGCCCTGGAGCAGATCATTGCCACCAATGGTAAGTAAAGCAATTGCGCGTCCTTCTACCTGCAAGCCTTGAGTCTGAAAGGGTAAACCCTCGACGGTTGCGCCATCACGAGCCCGATGTTCTAGGCGAGCAGAGCCACGCGAAATGAGGTCTTGCCCCGCAAATTCGGGAAACAAGCGATCGCTATTTTGGACTAGCAACTGACCGGGATGGACACCGTAAGCATTGTAGCGTCCACAATCTAAAATCGAGTCGCCAAAGGTATAGAGTGTGACCATTTCTGTTGCTGCTTGCTCCCTCAGAGATTGTGCTGTCTGCCGCTGGCAACCCAGGAGAGCAACGACACCAACTCCTCCGAGTGCTTGAATCAACCATCGCCGCGTGGGTTGAAACGGAGCCATGATCTTTTCCTCAACTGCCTGACCTTAGCACAAGCTTATGAGGAGTGGTATGGCTCAGAAGATAGATTTAAGGCTTGTAATATTTACATCCAAAAATACTGAGTTTGCCTTCTAATCGTCTGTTACGTTATCTATAAAACCTTTAACTATTTGGGGAAATTAAGCATTTTTTCATATCTTTCCCAAGATAAACCCTGAATAAACTAGAACAATAGAAATATGGTGTGCGGTGTATCGTACCCCATTTTCTGTTCTTAACTAAAAAGGCCGAAATGCTATTGCAAAAATAAAAAGTATCTAAGCTTGAGCACCCTAGAGTAGCTACTTGGTTTAAAGATTGTAACAATTATTGATGTAGCTGGCGCGAAAACATTAGCTAAGAGCTACTTATTGTCGCAACACTAGCAAG
>CBIHQL010000774.1:0-2101 GCA_966211855.1 uncultured bacterium | reverse complement strand
TAACCTGTGTACTTAGAGCGGTTAAGGCGGTTCTTAGGGATGCCTAAGAGCCGTTCTGCCCAATTATTTGCAATAGGATTTTGGGTCAGTCTGATGTGGCGCATCAAGCTAACCTGTGTACTTAGAGCGGTTAAGGCGGTTCTTAGGGATGCCTAAGAGCCGTTTTGAGCATTCTAACCGATCTTGAAAGAATTCTGCCTAAGAAATTAAAGTTACCTCTATACTCTCAGACTTACACCTCAGTCCACTATAGTTTCAGACTTATACCCAGCTCAGGCGTGGTAAACTGCCAATGTGCGGGGGCTACTTCAGCATGAGCCAAACCTAGTGGCCTATCCCGGCTGACGGGACTGAAACTAAGTGTGATTTTATAGAGCAAAGTCCCCCCGCTTCATAAGCTTGCAAATGTCATCCAAGAATTATGACCAATATAATCAGGTGGCTTTTGCTCTCGAAATTATTAGGCTTCTTTCAGAGCAGCCATATAAACGGGACGATTTAGCAACTCTCCTGTCAGATTTTCTGGAACAGCATGAGAAGCCTTCAGACGACATCTTGCAGAAGCTGAGTCGGACGATTCGTAAATTGCGGGATTGTGGCTTTGAGATTCGCAGTGCGCCTAACCGTCCCTACGAGTTGATAGAATCGTCCTTTCCAGTTATTTTGTCTACAGATCAGCGACAGGCCCTTGCACTGGCAGCCTACTTTTTGTCGGACATGGGTTTTTCGGCACAGGCGAGTCAGATTATTCGCCTCGGCAAACTAACTCCAGCCGACCTACCCACTAATGTCAAAGTCAACTTCAGTCCACCTGTAGACTATAGCGAAGACAAGCTGGAAGAGACCGTACGCAAGCTGCAAGAGCGATTTCGGCAGCAGCGTCGCTACAGCATTCGTTATCGCAGTAGCCAAGGTAATGAGCAAAACTGGGATTGCGATAAATCAGAACTACGGCTGCATAATGGTGTTCTTTACCTGTTTGCCTTTATTCCGGATTTCTCACCTCGATTTATCGAGAAACGCCCGAATGTGGAGCAAAATCTCATGCTCCGAGTAGATCGGATCCTCAGTATCAGGGCTGCATCAGCAACGCCTTGGAGCTTGTTGAATTTCCCAAGCTTAGAAGTGGTATATCGGATGAGTGGCCCGCTGAGTACTTATCAACCCCGTCGAGCCAATGAGCGTGAATTGCAACGAGATCCTGAAGGTAAGTTTGTAGAAATCTCTGCCAGAGAAGATTATCTATTTTGGTTCCGCCAACGGATTTTGCAATATGGCTCGAATGTTCAGATTTTAGAGCCTGATTGGTTAGCAGGACAGATTGTCAAGGAATTACAGGAAGCTTGGAAACGCTATCTCCGAGAGCATGACCCACTCGATTGAATGGAGTTATTCAAACACGCTACGACCAACAATTACTGTTCTCCAGCTATGTACCTTCAAAATTGGTTAGCCCCTAGAAATCTACTCAGCGATCGCCAGCGTTCTACCAACGATTCCAACAATCGTGGCGATCGTAACGGTTATTCCTTTGCGCTCAGCTTCGCCCTCAGTTTCCCAAGTACCCGTGATTCCAGGAATTACTAGTAACTCCTCGGTCGCAGCGATCGCATCATTTCCCTGAACTTCAATTAAAAGATCTGCCATATATAGCCACTCCAATTCTGTTTCATCGATTGTATTTAACGAAAGAAAATCTTGAGTAAAACAATGTTTTATTTCAAAGTCTTCTCTTAGAAAAGGAAATCTGATAACGTCCAAATAGTTCGTTTGTACTTTTTGTATATCTTGCCGTTATAAGGTGAGGCCAGAGCAGTGCTTGACGCAAAAAGCTTCGACAACTGGTGCCAGCTCCTCAATCTCAGTCAAGCAGCTCGCGCAGCCATCGAGCGTGTGCGCTCCTCACCTCCATCCCGACGTGTACAAAGTGGCAGGGGAAACGTCTCCGGCAACTACCCCAGTCGCAAAATGGGTGTGACCATCCAGTTTGAATCCCATCGTAATGAACTTGCTCGCATCTACGAACTTGAGCACGATCCCGATGTTCTGGAATATTACGATCAGCCTCCACCGTTTGAGCTTGACTACCTGTCTAAAACTG
>CBIHQL010000773.1:0-2106 GCA_966211855.1 uncultured bacterium | reverse complement strand
GCCCCCCCCCCCCTACAAACCCTCGCCCTGAAGAACTACCACCCGATAGTGCCGCAGTTCTACACTCTATCGAGGCACAGCATGGTCTCCTGATTGAAAGAGCTAAAGGAATTTATTCATTTTCTCACCTGACATTTCATGAGTATTTTGCAGCTCGGGAGATTGTTTTTAATAGTCACTCCTTAGAAACAACCTTAAAGGAGTTGGTTCCTCACATCACTGAGCGACGATGGCGAGAAGTGTTTTTGCTCACTACAGAAATGCTGCGAGATTCGGCCTTGTTGCTGCTGCCCATGAAGCAAACGATCGATCAGCTACTAGCTACTTCTGATAAATTACAAGAATTTTTGGAATATGTTTGCGATCGCGCCACTGCTCCAGAGTTTTCGTCTTTTAAACCAGCGGCAGTCCGGGCATTTTATTTTGACATTGATTTTGACATTGATGAAAATCGCTCTGTGGCTTTAGGTCTCGATCGCTCGGTCAACACCCTAGTGTGTGCGAGTTTCTTAACTCGGATGTTAGAGGGTATTAGCTTAAAAGATGCGATCGCCATTGCTCAAGACTATGATGCTCATCTCTCTAAACCGTCTGTAAAGATTAGCGCAGCACCATCAGCTAATGCTGTCATGTTGATTGCTATTGAAATTGCCCTTAAGTCCAAAAAATTGGCAACCAATGGACGGGAGGTTCTTAAAACTTTATTGCAGCGGCTGCAGGGCAACTCTGTTGATGATGAAAAAATCAAGCAAGTTGCAGACAAAGCTAGAGAAGTGGCAAAAACTCGTCACCATATTGGTAAAGAGTGGAAATTTACACCAGAAGAAAAAGACTTGCTCAGACAATACTATTATGCAACCCAACTCTTGGTGGACTGCTTAAACAGTGATGGTTGCATGATACATCCTGAAGGGCGACAACAAATCGAGGATCTGTTGTTATTGCCTTATGCCAAGTCGTCAGTTCTCGACACTATGAAAGTGCTCTCTGTACAGGGATATTAATATGACATTGAGCATTGACACACTCCGGCAGCAAGTCATTGATCTCAGTCGCGATCGCTTTCCGGCTATCGTGCAAACTTGGCACGGTAACCCGCTCAAACTACCTGCGGGTGGTACTCATTTTGGCTATGTCTATCAAGGGCAACCTGTGTTATCTCGACAAGCAGGCCCAGACGCTTACAGATTACGTTCTGGTATGTACTTTTGTTTGCCCGATGAAGGAGAACTTGCAGGCCAAGATTCTTCGGGCATCCTAATTACTCGCTGCAACTATCAGGGGATGTTTAACCTGGGAGGGCCAATTGAGCCGACAGGTCGTTTTGCCTACATCAATGGCGGCATGAATAGCTTACTAATTCCGCCGATCATGCGCGGTGACCCCTGCCTCAATGCCATGTACTTCCCGCCTAACGTCAACCAAACCCTACACACGCATCCTAGCTACCGCATTGGCATTGTAGTGGCAGGCAGAGGTGAATTGGAAACTCAACAATCTGCGATCGCTCTAGAACCAGGGATGGGATTTATCATTCCGGCTGATAGTTTGCATAAGTTTCGTACCACTGAGGATGCCTTCACAGTCGTTGTGTTTCATCCCGATAGTGATACAGGGTTCACTCACCGTGACAATCCCATGCTCAAACGGACGCTAATTGATGATATTAGCGCTGCTGAACTGCCTGAGATTCAAACTCAAGTGAGCGATCGCTCAGATTAGATTGTGCCAGTGAATGAGAATGCAACTATCCTTTAGGCCACAACCCTATCTAAAACCTGTTCTTTTTCGATGGTTACCATAGGAAACAGCCATAAAAGCGTGTTAAAGTGGCTTATTCATAGAGTTTTACTGATGGTTAGCCATAATAATTGCGCCATTAATCGATGATCCTAAGCAAAAATCTATAGGGATTATCAAATAATCAATTAAATCTCCATTGTAAAAACTAAATACATTTGAAAGAAAGCACGGTATAGTACTTTCAAGATTGAATTACAGCAATCGCACCTCTAGTTAGAAAAGCGATCGCGCTTGAAGTAAGTTTGCTCACTGTATGTGATCAGATGTTTGGCAGACAGTACGTTTGCTAGAGCATCTCCTGAT
>CBIHQL010000772.1:0-2109 GCA_966211855.1 uncultured bacterium | reverse complement strand
GACTCTGAAATTTATCGTTGGTCTTGGGATCGGCGATCGCTCACCCAGGCTCTAGAGCAAGCCGGATTTGTTAATATCCAGGCTTACGACCCGCAAAAAACAGACCCAGCGGGCTATACAGATGCTTCATCCACGCAACTAGCTGGGCAACTGGTCAGCCTCAATCTCGAAGCCTTTAAGTCACCGACAGCCGCTACTCCAGTTCAAGATACTCGGCAGGCCGCGATCGCCTCTGCCCCGTCAAACACTATCAAAGTTTTCAATTTATCCCTACAAATCAACAACCAACCTCATCCAATCCAAATCCTTTTGAATGCTCAAGATTTTACACAAAAGCTAATGTGGAACTGCTTTGTCAAACAGCAGCTTTATGAACCGGAAGTTGTCGGTTGTTTAATGCGATTTCTACAACCAGGCGATACCTTTGTTGATGTTGGCGCGCATATTGGCTACTACTCTCTATTAGCTTCAAGCTTGGTAGGTGAAGCGGGTACTGTGCTTACTTTCGAGCCAGAATCTAATAATTATCAAAAGATTATTGATAACATCAAACGCAATCATTTTACAAACATTGAACTCATCAACAGTGCTTTAGGAAGTGAAAATAAAACAATCGAGCTATTCGTCAACACTGATAATGATGGGGGTCATGCCCTATGGGATGTGGGACGCCATGATTTCAATCAAAAAAGCCGTCAAGCGCCGAAAAAACAAAGAGTCAACTTATCAACTCTAGATACTGCCACTCAAAATCGTCGAGATAGACGTTTTAAGTTGTTAAAAATCGATACAGAAGGCGCAGAGCTAGAAGTCTTGAAAGGGGCAAAAGACTTAATTTCTCAGTATGAAATCCCTTACATTATTTGTGAGGTCAATCGGTTTGGCTTAGAGCAGATGGGCACCAATGAAATACAATTGCGAGCCTTTATGGAATCTCATGGCTACAAGACTTATCTACTAACGACTCAAGCTGAGAATCCTATCCCGCTTCTACCAGGACAGTACTGTGAAACCACTCGGATTTTTAACATCTTATTTGCAAAACCAGCCCTACCTTAACTACGTGAGATACATTTGGTTCTAAACCAATGGTTGCGATCGCTTTTGTAGTTTTGCTTCTATCAACTGCAACAACCCTGCCGCATTCGGAGCACTAGAGGCATGTTGTAGCTCTTGTTGAAGGGCAGCGATCGCAGATTCTAATTGCCCCAATTTAATCGAGCAAAGAGCCTGAGCATAGCAAATACCACCAATTCTAGGATTGATTTGTCTAGCCTGTTCAAAGCAAGTATGAGCTTCTGAAAAGTAGCCAGATGAGTATAATTGAACTCCTTGCTCACATAACGCTAAAGCTTGTTTTGTAGCAGGTAAATTTTCTTCACTGCGTTGAAGTGCAAAGCCAGCAATTGGGTTGTAATTAATTTGACCGCTCACCGATTGTTGAGGGTAGTCAAAAGTAGCCAACCGACCCACAGCATCAAATTTTAAAGCAATCTTTTGGGTATTAATCCACTTCATCAAAGGAATAATATTGCGATCGCCAAACACAGATCCACCCTGCCAATAGTGTGCATAATGACCTGTGAAACCTTGCAACGGATCGACTTCTGAACTGACACAAATCTCCCAAAACTTTTGTACATTTTCGGGTGTTAAAGTATTAGGGCTGTACCACAGATTGGCGATCGCGACAAAGCTACCTGTTGGCAATGAAGGGATTGCTGTTCGCAACAAGTAGTCGATCACGGGTACCCCTGGTTGATCGGGTATATCGAGATAGAATAAAACGCGATCGCTGGCTTGCCACAAAGAACTAAAATCTGTCAACAAAATGTCTTGCTCAAGCGTTTTCACACGGCTGAGGTTTATCGGTAAAACAGTTTGACTCTGCTCTAACGATGTCAAACTGCGATCTAAGGTTGTAATTTCGGCAGAGACTTTTGTTAGTAACCAAGCCCGCAACGATAAACCCCAACCTGTACCCAAATCAATAATTTTGGTGGGTTGATGTTGATTGGCTAAGTTAACTAAAGCAATCAGAGGTTCTGGTGCTGGGTCTTTCACTCCCCACTGATTGTGAGTTGTCGCTAAAGCTGTAATCCACGATTG
>CBIHQL010000771.1:0-2120 GCA_966211855.1 uncultured bacterium | reverse complement strand
TCTGTTCATTCTGACGATTTTCCTAGTCTAAACCTAGAAGGATTCACTCTAAATGGTACATCCTTAGATGGCTCTACCGTTGATCATACTCAGCTCTCTGTCCACTCTGAGGATTTCCCTAACATAAGCTTAGAAGGAGTCACTTTGAACGGCACATCATTGGATGGTTCCACCGTTGATCATACTCAGCTCTCTGTTCAATCTAACAATCCTTTTAATCTAGACTTCTATGGATCTAATCTAAACGGCACATCATTGGATGGTTCCACTGTCGATCATACTCAGCCTTTCCGTCAAGCTGACGATTCCTCTAATCTAGACTTTCAGCAAAATGACAGCCTGGTCAACGAGACAGCGAATCAAGCTAACGTGACTGCAAATGAATAACCGCTAGTTTTCAGCCTCAGGTGACTTGCTTGAGGCTTGTCACTCATACACTCAAGTCCATTCCTACCATAAGTCAAGGGATGGGCTTCCAAATCGCTTTACACAGTTTTAACTTATGCGTCAATCTTGGTTTGGCTCTCTATTTGGCCTGGCGATCACGATTAACATCAGCATTGTTTATTCTGCTCAAGCTCAACCGAATCTCACCACCCCGAGCAATTCTCTAACACCGGGAAGTAAGATCATGGGCTTCGACGCTCAAGGGCATCGCCTGAAGTTTCAAATTCGCAGTGCAGAAGTAGATCAGCAAGACCCGCAGCAAGAAACTTATCTGTATACGGTGTTCTATCAAACCAAAAACCAGACTTGGCAAAACTACTGTCGGGCAACAAATCACTTTGCAGCGAAAGCAATTGCACTTCCAGGAACCTGGGATCGCCAAGGTACTTACCAAGGTAACGAAGACCAGCTCACGTTTAGTTGCCTCAGCGGTGCATTAGCAAAGTGTGTTCGTTTAGGCTACAAACCTTGGCAAACCATTAACGGGCGATCGCTCCAAGATTATCATCAAGCTTGTGTACGCATGATCCGCGCAGATTACTGCGGAGATGGAACAGCACACACGCGAGATGGAACGCAGATTAATATCTACGATCGCTTAGGGATTCAAAAACGGTATGTAGTCTCTGGAATGAGTTTTGAAGCAGCATGGGGGATCGATGGAGCACAATCAATTCATCGTACCCGCTATCCAGAAGATTTAGCTTATGTGCAACGAGTTTGCCCCGATCGGCTTGCAAGCAACACAAAAACAAAGCCAACAGCGGCGATCGCTCAATCACAAGCCTCTTTTCCCGCACTCCTTTTCAACGATTCTGTCCAGAAATGAAAGTGATAGCAGTGTCTCTGAAGAGTCTCGATCGCGAGTTCGAACATTTCACTCTTTCTAGGCCCATCGAACCGCCAAGCTCGAAACCATCCTGGATGCAGCCATGACGCCATAAAAGGTAGCTTTAGGAATGCCACCCAGCCTTGAAACTTATCATTTTGGGAGCCCGCTTAAAACATATTCATTAAATAGTGAAATCAGCCAAGCAGCAATTAGGCTGAGTAGAATCGCTATTTCTAGACCCATCAATGGGTGTGAAGGTAACAACCAGCTTGCCCCAGAACTTTGTCGCACTCTTGACCACCATTCGGACAGGTGACTGGCCCAAAGCTTAGGACTGTCTGGCTCCCGAAATTTCCAGTTGAGCATGGAAAGCAGCAATGGGGCTCCACCTACTTTGGCATTCATTAATAAATGGAGAGCGATCGCCATCACCATGATCACCCAGGCTGCTAAATGCGCATAATACCAAGCGTGGTTTAACTCTCCTTTGGGTAACCAGGTGTCGTCCATCATCTTGCCGCTGAAGAGCGCAAAGGTTAAAGCCAACAGGGTAAACGTATTGGTTAAACGGCTTAACGTGTACCACCAAATAGGCTTACCAGGCTCGGCTAATTTTGCGAGTGAATCGGGCCGCACTAGCCGCCTTTGCCCCCGACGAAATGCATAAATCACAAATGCTGGAAAGATCAGCAAAGTGTATAGCCCAAAGGTGCCATGTATCCCTTCAATCTCTCGATAGGAGGGTAATGGTATCCTTCCCCAACGACCATCATAGGTGTTGTAAGTCCAAACAGCCGTCAGAATGGCAGCAATTAGGAACAGCCCTGTCAGGCCATGTAAC
>CBIHQL010000770.1:0-2120 GCA_966211855.1 uncultured bacterium | reverse complement strand
AAAGCCGCTGTTGGCAGCAAGCCTTCATGAGCAGGGCCAACCAACTGACGCGCTAAGTGAGGTGACATCAGACCCACAAACCCGATTGTACCCGCTGTCGCTACACTTGCTCCCGACAAAGCCACACAAGTGATGAGCAACAAGCCGCGCTGCCACTCGATCGGCACCCCTAAACCCCGGGCAACCCCATCTCCTAAATTGAGTGTGTTGAGATCACGGGCACACAATAAAGAGAGTGGAATGAATACGCCCAACCAAGGCAATAATGCTTGCACATGCTCCCAAGTGCGACCATAAACGCTGCCAGCTAACCAAACCAGGGCTTGACTAACATCTTGAATATCGCCAAAGGTAATTAACAAACTAGTGAGAGCCGAAGCGATCGCCCCTACACCCACTCCTACCAAAATCAGCCTAATGGGTGCGCTACCCCGCTCCCAGGCCAACCCATAAACCAACAGCGCCGCGATGAAAGCTCCTGCAAATGCTGCGATCGGCAAAATAAAGACGGGAAGAGAGGGAAACAGCACAATCGAAGCCACTGCCGCTAAACCTGCCCCCGCTTGCACACCCACAATTTCGGGAGATGCCAAAGGGTTTCGGGTTAGCCCTTGCAGAATAGTACCAGCGATCGCCAACCCCGCTCCTACCAAAAACGCCACAACGACGCGAGGTAAGCGCAAGGTATTGATCACAAAAGCATCATTAGGATCGCTAGTCGGCAAACCTAAAAGAGTTTTGACAATATCTCCTGCTGCAATCGGATATTCTCCATAACCGACACTCCAGATCCCGACCAGCAACGTCGCCACCGCAAGACCCAACAGCACCAGTGGCACTCGGCGATTAATCTTAAAGGAGATCGGCCCAGCGGAGAACCGGATGACTAGCCAAGGCAGTTCTATCGGTTTCATGTCATCCCTCTGACCGTTTGACTTGCGATCGCGCCAAGTAGATAAAAAATGGAGCCCCGACCAAAGCGGTCATAATGCCAACGGGTAGCTCCTGGGGTTTGATAACTAGGCGGGCTGCGAGATCAGACAGGGATAGCAAAATTGCCCCCCATACCGCTGCATGAGGCAACAACCAACGGTAATCGACTCCGACCCAAAACCGCACGATGTGAGGCACCACTAACCCGATAAAGCCGATTGGCCCTGCTAACGCCACAGCACTCCCTGCCAGCAGCACCACCACCAAAGCCGCGATCGCCTTGATCCACCCAGTTTTTAGCCCTAACCCTTTTGCAACATCTTCACCCAACGTGAGTGCTGTAATCTGTTTCCCCATACTAAAAGCCAGGACTAGCCCGATTAAGAGGTAAGGGAGCACTTGTAAGAGCACGTTGAGATCGCGTCCCGCCACTGAGCCTGCTAACCAAAACCGCACTTCATCCAAGGTACGTTGGCTTAAAATCAAAGTTCCGGTGGTGAGGGATATTAACAAATAGCTCAAAACGGATCCTGCCAAAATGAGCTTGAGCGGTGTAACGCCACTACGCCCCACAGAGCCTAACAAATAGACACTGATAGCCGCGATCGCCCCTCCAGCAAATGCTATCCAGGTCTGTACTTGAACCGATACCCCTCCCCAAAAAAACGTAGATAGCACCACAGCTAAGGCTGCCCCAGCGCTAATGCCCAAAATTCCGGGATCGGCGAGGGGATTGCGAGTCAACCCTTGCATCAGGGCACCTGCTACAGCTAAGGCCGCTCCAACCAGCAGTGCTACTAAGGCTCTCGGCACCCTCACATTAGTGATAATCAGGTGATTGGTCGAGCCGTCAAAAGCTGTTAAAGCTTGCCACACAGTACCAGGATCAACATCGGCTGCCCCCAACGTAATGCTGAGTATCAGACAGCCGACCAACAGAAAAATCCCTGCAACTAGACCGACAAGCTGGAATTGATGAAGTTGATTTTTTCCTCTAGTCGAAGCGCTTAGATGGTCTCCCCATTTCCTCATCTCCTCATTCACCATGTTTAAGGACGACGAGTTGAAATTCCTAGTTTGACACCTTGTACGGTTCGCAATTGATCCATCACCGCAATCACCTGACCATGGGGAACCTTCTCATCAGCATTGACCACAACCAATGCCTCTGACTGATTTGCCATTGC
>CBIHQL010000769.1:0-2122 GCA_966211855.1 uncultured bacterium | reverse complement strand
CCCTACCCACTGTGAGACGGCCTAAGGTGGGGGACTCTCACGATGAAACCAGACTCTCGACTTTTCACAATCTTGCTGATGCCTGGAGACTACTGCAATGCTGGAATCTTACCGTCAACATGTTGCTGAGCGGGCTGCTTTAGGAATTCCGCCCCTGCCGCTTGATGCGCAACAGACCGCTGAGTTGTGTGAGCTACTCAAAAACCCACCCGCCGGTGAAGAAACTACTTTATTAGAGTTACTTCGCGATCGCGTGCCCCCCGGTGTAGACCAAGCAGCATATGTCAAGGCAGGATTTTTAACTGCGATCGCCAAAGGGGAAGCAACCAGCCCCTTGATTAGCCCCGTGGAAGCCGTGAACCTGCTGGGCACCATGATGGGTGGTTATAACGTGCATTCGTTGATTGAGTTGTTGCAGTCTGAGCAAGCTGATCTAGCCCAAGCTGCCACCGCTGCCCTTAGCAAGACGCTGCTGGTCTTTGATGCCTTCCATGATATTCAAGAACTCGCGGCTAGCAATCCTTACGCTCAGCAAGTGATGGATTCTTGGGCGAATGCCGAGTGGTTTACCAGCCGCCCCACTCTGCCAGACACAATCCAAGTAACAGTGTTTAAGGTGCCGGGTGAAACAAACACGGATGATCTCTCGCCAGCAACCCATGCCGCTACCCGCCCTGACATTCCGCTTCACGCGCTGGCAATGCTGGAATCTCGTCAGCCTGGCTCTTTAGAAACGATCGCAGAACTCAAGCAAAAAGGGCATCCGATCGCCTATGTCGGTGATGTCGTAGGTACTGGATCTTCTCGCAAATCCGCAATCAACTCGGTGCTGTGGCATATCGGTCAAGATATCCCCTTTGTACCCAACAAGCGCAGTGGTGGCTTCGTTTTAGGGGGAGCGATCGCGCCGATTTTCTTCAATACCGCTGAAGACTCTGGGGCGTTGCCGATTCAGTGCGATGTCACCAAAATGGAGACGGGCATGGTGATCACAATTCATCCTTATAAAGGAGAGATCACCAACGAAGCGGGCGATGTGATTTCGACCTTCACGCTGCAACCCGACACGATTTTGGATGAGGTTCGCGCTGGGGGCCGGATTCCGCTAATTATTGGGCGATCGCTTACCGACAAAACCCGTACCGCTCTCGGTTTAGCACCCAGCACTTTATTTGTCCGTCCCCAAGCACCAGTAGACACGGGTAAAGGCTACACTCTGGCGCAAAAAATGGTCGGTAAAGCTTGTGGGCTGCCTGGGGTGCGTCCTGGTACTTCTTGTGAGCCGATCATGACCAGCGTTGGTTCTCAAGATACTACTGGCCCTATGACTCGCGATGAACTCAAAGAACTCGCTTGTCTAGGTTTCAGCGCCGATTTGGTCATGCAAAGCTTCTGCCATACCGCTGCTTACCCCAAACCTGCTGACATCAAAACTCATCACGAACTACCCGACTTTATCTCCTCTCGCGGGGGGGTGGCACTTCGCCCCGGCGATGGTATCATCCACTCCTGGCTCAACCGGATGCTCCTGCCTGATACAGTCGGTACAGGTGGTGACTCTCACACTCGCTTCCCCCTAGGTATTTCCTTCCCGGCGGGTTCTGGGTTGGTGGCGTTTGCCGCAGCTTTGGGTGTGATGCCTCTCGACATGCCCGAATCCGTTTTGGTGCGCTTCAAGGGTGAGTTGCAGCCCGGTGTCACCCTCCGGGATCTGGTGAATGCGATTCCTTATGTCGCCATCCAACAGGGCTTACTGACCGTCGCCAAGGAAAACAAGAAAAATATCTTCTCGGGACGGATCATGGAAATCGAAGGACTGCCCGACCTCAAGGTTGAGCAAGCCTTTGAACTCACGGATGCGACCGCAGAACGCTCTTGCGCGGGCTGTACGATCAAGCTCAGCGTCGAAACGGTCACAGAATACCTGCGATCGAACGTAGCGCTGCTCAAGAACATGGTGGCTCGCGGTTATGCTGATGCCCGCACCATTATGCGTCGGGTTGCCAAGATGGAAGAGTGGCTAGCAAACCCCAGTCTGATGGAAGCGGATGCAGATGCCGAATATGCAGCCGTGATCGAGATTGACCTGAATGAAATCAAAGAACCGATCGTTGCTGCCCCC
>CBIHQL010000768.1:0-2123 GCA_966211855.1 uncultured bacterium | reverse complement strand
CAGGATTAGCTTTCCCAACGGATGGGATGCATGGTGTCAATATCGTGCTGCCCGATATGACTTACCTGCGAGAAAACCGTCACAAAATTAAAGGCATGATTGTCACCCACGGTCACGAAGACCATATTGGTGGCATTGCCTTTCACCTCAAACAATTAGACATTCCTGTGATCTACGGGCCTCGGTTAGCGATGGCTCTGCTAGAAGGCAAGCTCGAAGAAGCAGGCGTGAGCGATCGCACCGAAATCCGAACTGTGCGGCCCCGCGACATGGTGCGGATTGGATCTTCATTTTTTGTTGATTTCATTCGCAATACCCACTCGATCGCTGATAGCTTTACTGTTGCGATTCATACCCCGGCAGGTGTTGTCATTCATACAGGTGACTTCAAGTTTGACCACACCCCAGTGGATGGCGAACACTTCGACCTGCAAAGACTGGCTGAGTATGGCGAGAAAGGAGTGCTCTGCCTAATTAGCGACTCGACCAACTCTGAAGTTCCCGGCTTTACACCTTCTGAGCGGTCAGTCTTCCCCAATCTCGATCGCGTCTTTGGGCAAGCTCAGGGCCGACTCCTGGTGACAACGTTTGCCTCTTCGGTACACCGCGTCAACATGATTTTGGAGCTGGCGCAGAAGCACGGGCGGTTGGTCTCAGTCATCGGGCGATCGATGCTGAATGTGATTGCCCACGCACGCAACTTGGGTTACATCAAGTGTGAAGACAGCTTGTTCCGTCCTCTGCAAGAAGTACGACACCTGCCTGATGAGAAAGTGCTGATTCTGACAACAGGTTCGCAGGGTGAGCCGATGTCAGCGCTGACCCGAATTGCCAACAAAGAGCACAATCAAGTTCAGATTCGCCCTGGTGATACCGTCGTGTTCTCGGCTAATCCCATTCCTGGCAACACGATCGCAGTCGTCAACACCATTGACAAACTGATGATCCAGGGAGCCAAGGTGATTTATGGTCGTGAGCAAGGCATTCACGTCTCTGGGCACGGTTGCCAAGAAGACCAAAAGTTGATGATCGCTCTGACCCGCCCCAAACTCTTCTTACCCGTTCACGGTGAGCACCGGATGCTGGTGAAGCACTCCCAAACGGCTCAGAGTATGGGTATTCCAGCAGAAAATATGGTCGTGATTGATAACGGTGATATTGTCGAAGTCAGCGAGTCTGGCATTCGGGTTGCAGGTAAAGTTCCGGCTGGCATCGAGCTTGTCGATCGCGCAGGTGTCGTCAATGCTACGGTCTTGAAAGAGCGGCAACATCTGGCTGAAGATGGCATTGTCACGGTCGCAGCCACGGTCGATTGGGAAGGCAAACTGTTGGCTCAACCCGAAATTCACCTCAGAGGGGTCGTGACCACAGTCGAGCGCCCACTGCTGCAAAAACTGATCAATAAAACCATCGAGAATGTCTTGAACGATCGCTGGCGGGAATTTGCGCGATCGCTCGATGATGACCAACTCGAAGTCGATTGGGTAGGGCTGCAAACTCAAATTGAAGCTGCAATTCAACGCTTACTACGACGTGAGCTACAAAGCAGACCCTTGCTCGTGTTCTTGATGCAAAATCCAGAAAAGCCACCAGTGAAAGTTACCTCTAGCCGTCGTCGTTCAACTGCTAAGGTTGCTTCTTAAGCGTCTTTCAATATCTTTGGCATGGGCTACCTAGGTAGTTGATATTTAGCGACCTCTGCTTCTCGCGAATCGTACATTCCATATAAATCAGGGGTCGGCTTAATCGGCTCCTGATTTTTGTGATTTAAATCTGCTTAAACTGTGATTTCGGCCGCTTTGCTCCTCACGAAAGTCACTGAGGTTTAGCCGCAAGACTCACAAAACTTCCGTGAAATCGCTCACTCACAATTATCCTGATCTTCGGCAGAATGACAGTGTGAAATAAAGCAATACCGCACTGCAACCACAGCGGTTTTCGCCCCGACTTTACACAAGCTTTAAGACAAACTATCCGATATTCTTTGCCGAGCCTGTGTAGACCGTTTCTAGAAGGATTTCATCGGAGCAAAGCACTACAATGACTGCCACCTCAATCTACGCTCATCCCCAATCCTCTAAATTTGACCTACTCAAGCCTGTGCGTCAGCGGATGGATCAAAT
>CBIHQL010000767.1:0-2125 GCA_966211855.1 uncultured bacterium | reverse complement strand
CTGTTGACTAGCCTGTACAAGCTCGAAACATAAGCGTTGGTATTCCTGCCCGTGAAATTCTAAATCTGCTGCGTCCAGGGTGGCTTTTTCGGCTCCTGTGAGTTTGCGCGTAATTAAGTCAGGGATATAAGGTAACTGGAATTTTTCATTTAAGGTGACGAGGTCGGCTTCGATCGCTCCGGTTTGCATGAGGTGAATCCCAGTCAGCAGCACGCGATAAACGTACAACAGGGGCTTAACTCTGGGCGGAGTTTCTTTCGCGAACAATCTCCACTGAGTCTCTGCAAAGCCTAAATAGTGATGGCTGTGATAGCGGGTAATGCAGCCTTGAGCGATCGCTTTGAGTTCTTGGTGTTCTGACGTGGTGTGAACGATCAGAGGTGAGTAAAGCTGCTCCAATACATAGCCGTTGCGCTTCAACAACAGCCCGAAAAACTTTTTCAGGTCATGGGTGGCCAAATCAAGCTCTAATCCGCCTTGGACATTAGAGACTTCTATCGTTTCTCGACCTGTTTCCAAACCAATGACTTCGGGTAGCGGTAAGAGATGGACACCTCGCAGGTCATAATCGGAGTCTGGTGAAGGAAAGCCATATAAATGTGCTCCACTAATAGTTGCAAACAGCAGGGGGTAGGGCTGCTGAGCCACGACTGTTTGCAACTCGGAATTTAAGGTTTCTTGATTGGCAACCATCTCTTTCCTCTACGGTTGGGTGCTTCTGTCATTCAGTCACCATCTCTCGACGGGCGCGAATCAGAAACGCATTGGCTTTTTCGTAGTCAGGGCGCTCTGGTAATTGCGTGTTGGCAAAGGTGCGATCGAACTCTTGATGTAAACTCAGCCGCCAATGATTAACTTCTTCCCAAGACATCTGTTGATACTTGATGGCGAGCAGGCGATCGCGGTAGTCTTCCACGCGCACGGGTACGAACCCTTCTCTCAAAATCGTGATGCCAGAGAGCAACAGGCGGATCAGATGCATGGCGTGTTTCCAGCGGATTGCCCCGACATTGCGGAGATCTTGCTCCATCTTTTTGAATTGAGAGAGCACATAGCTGTTGTAGGTTTGGTAAACCAGTTGCGATAGAAAGAGCGATCGCAGATCCAGGAGTTCTAGAGGTGTGGCAGTCTCAACCAGTGGTGTATACAAGCACTCCAAAACATTGGGATTTGCTTTGAGCGCCAGCACTAAAAACTTCTGTAGCTCCCAATAACACTCTTGTTCCTCTTTGTGCTCAATTTGCTCAGGAATGCCATACAAAGACCAATGCAGGTCTGCGGGCGGGAGATAAATGCCTCGGCGATCGGTGTCTGAACTCTCATCATCAAGACCATAAGCTCTAGAGCCAACCACACAGCTATACATGACGTGATCAAAGAGGTTGAACTCTGCTAAAAGATTTTGTGACAGTTGCAAACCCGCTTTCTGAAAATGCTTACGAATGCTAAATTCATGCCGCTTGAGATTGACCTCGGTGCCATCGGGTAAGCGGATTTGATAACTATGTGAATTGTCAGTGGGAGCTTGCACAATGACTCCTACCGCACCCCGCAAGCAAACCAACTCACCGGAAGTATTCTTGACCTCAGTCTGGCTAACGACTTGCGTCCCGACAGGCAAGATTAAGTTGAATTGCCCCTGCGCTTGAACCATGACAACACCACCCGACTCAGTGTTTTTGTATTATTTGTAGTATTGTATTACAAGCTCTCTTGAGGTGGGGGTGTAATGCCTGTTTTGCTGAGGACGGTATCAATTTGCCGCAACAACTGGAAATCAGCATCGGGAAGCAGGTAGCTGGCTGCGATCGCATCTATAACCGTGGGGTTTGCTTCTAAAAACGAGAAGGCTTGGCGAAATTGGCGAGGGGTTGCGGCGATCGGAGCATCGAGGTGACAGGGGATAATCTGCTGAAAATCCCAACTGGCAATGCGATCGGCCCAGGCCAGCGTTTCTTTGGGGGCACGGTTGAGAATCAGAGTTTGTAAAATTGGGGCAACAAATAAGCGTCCATTGCCGCGTAACCGAGCAAAAGATTTTTCCCAGTCTGGCTGCCAACGGAAAGGAAACCATCCGAAATATGCTTTTTTGGAGCGATCGGGAGCGGTAAAAGCCTCACGAATG
>CBIHQL010000766.1:0-2126 GCA_966211855.1 uncultured bacterium | reverse complement strand
GCTGATCTAGAAAGCGTAGGTGTGGCGATCGCCGATCTCGATCCAGTTCGTATGGAACCACCTCCCGTCTCCTCGATCTTGATTACCGAAGCAACTGGGGAACGGGCAGTAGTTTCGATCAACGCCAGCAAAAGCCAAATGTCTCCCGATCAAATTCCGGCAGAAATTTTGGCAGGGGTGGAGGTGGTGTTGATTGACGGGCATCAGATGGCAGTAGGACAAGCGATCGCCCAACAAGCCCGCACCCAAAATATTCCAGTCGTTGTTGATGCAGGCAGTTGGAAGCCCAATTTTGAGCAAGTCTTAGCTTTAGCCGATTACGTGATTTGTTCGGCAAATTTCCATCCGCCCGACTGTGCAGATGCCGAATCGGTGTTGGCTTACCTCAGAAGTTTGCAAGTGCCACACATCGCCATTACCCACGGCGAACAACCGATTCGATATTGCAGCGGTGGAGAAGTTGGAGCGATCGCAGTCCCGCAAGTTGAGGTTGTGGATACTTTAGGGGCAGGAGATATTTTTCATGGAGCCTTTTGTCATTTCTGTTTGCAGACTGACTTTGTTAGTGCTTTAACGGCTGCTGCTGCGATCGCGGCTCAGTCTTGCCAATCGTTTGGTACTCGTCGGTGGATTTCGCGTGATGGGAATTCCTGTCAAGCCCCTATAATAAGTTCTTAACATTTTGTGATTCCCATGTCGGCTATGGAAAGCTCTCAAACAACAGGTGGCCTGACTCGCAGACAACACCTCTGGATCGCCGCCACGATTTGGACTCTCGTAGGTGCTGGTTTGTTCACGATGGGGCTGGTGTTTTGGTTTCACCTCCCTTATTTGGGGTTTCTCGACACGCGACACCTTGGTGTAGGAGCACTGGCATTGGGCGTGGGCCTGCTGAAGGGTAAAGTCGTCCTCGATCGCACTGCCAATCGGGTAATCGATCGCGTCGAAACGCTGCAAGAGCCGAATCCGTTTAAGAGCATCTTCCAAATGTTTGGAGCCAAAACGATCGGGCTGATTCTCGCGATGATGGGCATTGGCGTAGGGTTGCGAATTGCCGGAGTCAGCTTTGAAATTCGTGGATTGATTTATATTGCAGTCGGTGCTGCCCTAATGTGGAGTTGCCGTTGCTATTGGTTTGCGTCGGCTCAAGTCGCCAAGGAATCTTAGAGTGAATCCATTAGAGTTTATTGCTGGTTTGCCTGCAGACGAGGTTTTAGCGATCGCCCGTAAAGTGGGCTGGGGAGCGGCTGATATTCTGCAAAGTTATTACCGTCCTTCTGGGGCACAGTCTGATCACCTTGCCATTCAAGACCAGGGTGATGGCCCTGTCACAGCCGCCGATGTTGCCGCCAGTCACTACATTTTGTCAGAACTGCAAACGGCCTTTGGTACTGAGCATTTTGGGTATCTCAGTGAAGAAACCTTTAAAACTCAACCGCTAGAAGCTCGATTAAGCTATCCATGGCTGTGGTTAATTGACCCGCTAGATGGTACCAAAGACTTTATTGAGCGTACCGGAGAATACGCAGTTCACATTGCTTTGATTCATGCAGGCCGACCTGTTTTGGCTGTAGTCGTTTGTCCTGAGCGGGGCAAGCTCTACTCAGCGCTGCTAGGTCAAGGTACATTTTGCGAAACTCGGAATGGGGAACCCGTACGAGTGCAAGTGTCGGAGTGCGATCGCCTAGAAGAATTTGCGGTTGTTGCCAGCGGTAGTCATCGAGGGCAGCGGTTAACTTATTTGCTTAGTCAGCTTCCTTGCCAAAATCAGCGATCGATGGGCAGTATTGGCTACAAAATTGCCGCGATCGTTGAGCAAGAAGCCGACCTTTACATCTCTATTTCTGGTAAGTCCGCCCCGAAAGATTGGGATCTTGCCGCTCCTGAGTTGATTCTCACCGAAGCTGGAGGCCAACTCACTCGTTTTGACGGCACTCTTCTTCTATACAACCAAGCAGATGTCAATCAGTGGGGTGAGTTACTCGCTAGTAACGGGCCTTGTCATCAAAAGCTCTGCACCCTATCAACTGAAATTTTGGCTGCTGAAGGTGCAAGCAGCTAAGTGAAGTACCCGACGCTGATGCTAAGCATACAGCGCGGGCTTCTCTAATCAACCGCGACAGCCT
>CBIHQL010000765.1:0-2128 GCA_966211855.1 uncultured bacterium | reverse complement strand
GCTCGGTACGAATCTCACCCCCCAGAGCTTTAACGCAGCGCACTAATGCTTCAATCAGCGCTCCTGTCCCTCCTTTGGGGCGAGCCATACCGGGGTCATGCCGCATCGACATCATGATCGAGCCGACTGCCATATTTTTCTGTGAAGGTGGGGTGCTCAGTTCTGCTGCAAGACGAGCCAGAGGTGCTTTGAGAAACTCTGAATCAAAATATTCATTAATCACATCAATGGGGCTGGTGAGCATCGTGCGCACTAAATTCAGCGTTTCGTTGCTTGATCCTATAAGCGAAAAGACATCTTTGAGACTAGAGATGCTATAGTTGCCTGCCATATCGACGATTGACTGAGGTGGGGCATTGAAAATGGGCGTGATCATCCCCACAACTCGTTGCCAAAAGTCAATAAATTCGGCATATTTCTGGGCATCGCGAGGGCTATAGCGCTCAATCTCAGCGCAGGTTTTTGCGACCGATCGATGGGCTAGAAAATACTTGCCATCAGGATGAGGGCAAAAAACGACCGGATCGCAAAATAGATATTCTAAGCCATATTTACTCAGTTCTAATTCTTGAATGACAGGCCCCAAATGAATAAAAACATGATCGATCGCACAGGGGTTAAATTTGAACCCTGGAGCTGCTTCTGGCAATAATTCTTCTGTGGTTGAGGCTCCCCCTGGAATTGGATTTTTTTCAAGGAGCAAGACGCTGTGGCCTGCTTTGAGTAAATAGGCAGCACAGACTAAAGCATTATGTCCGGCTCCGATCAAAATAACGTCGTGGTCTTCCATTCGGCACAACTCAACAGAGCGAAACTGAATTGATTAGGAGATGAGTCTCAGTGAACTCATGAGGGTGTTTGGAAAGTGCCAGTAGATCCTGCATCGCCCCCTAAATCCCCCAAATCTGGGGGACTTCCGAACCTAATTTCTGCTCAGTCCCCCCCAGAATTGGGGGGCTAGGGGGGCGGTTCGGGTAATGATAGCGATTGTTCAAACATCCTCTAAAGAGCGATCGCTGCCGTTCTTTACGATAAGCAGTTTGCATCCCTCCAACCTCCAACTTTTGAGAGAGCCTTACATGTTCTTTAAAGCAGTAAGATTTGTAGCGCTGATAACCTAATCACTTAATTGACAATCTATGCCTTTAGTCCTGGAAAATTCTGGCTCAGAGGCGACGCTGAAATTCAGCCATTCTGGAAAAATGATTAGTATTTAAGAAGAATGATTAGTGTTCAGCCTAGATTTTTGAAAGCTAGCAATGTCAGATATTTTCGACTTGGGAATGAGCGATGAAGAGTATTTAGAGCGTCTGGCGGAGGGCAGAGATCCAGTACAAGAGTATTTGTATACTCGAAATCTGGTTCGGGCGGGCATCTCTCCAGAAGAGGCAAAACAAGTCGCTTACCTCAGTAAAAAAGTTGAGCGATCGCCAGAGGAAGAAGCATTCATCACTCGCATTTTTCGCAAAGTTAGGAGTCAGTGATGCACCAAGATTTTGCTCTTTCTTAGTTTGTAACGGCTAATCTATCTTTTATTTTGACAAGCCTATGACTCACTTTGGTATTATCTGTCCTCCCTACCCTGGTCACCTTAACCCTCAAGCTGCCTTGGGACGAGAGTTGCGATCGCGAGGGCATCAAGTCACCTGCCTGCAAATTTCTGACTTAGAACTCAAAGTGCGTTCTGAAGGGTTAGACTTTGTAGAAATTGGGCAATCTCTCTATCAACCAGGCTCCCTCGCAGAGATGTTTGAGCAACTGTCTAAACTGAGCGGGATTGAAGCACTGCAATATTCTGTTGAGTTTTGCCGCCACATTGCCGAAATTATTTGCCAAGATGCCCCCGCTGCGATCGCGAAAGCGGGCATTGAAGCTCTAATCGTTGATCAACTCGAACCTGTAGGAGAAACGATCGCAGAATCTCTCAATCTACCCTTTGTCTGTGTGAGTTGTGGTCAAGCCATTCAACGTCGGGCTGATGTGCCTCCCTTTTTTACCCCTTGGAGCTATCAAGATATCTGGTGGGCCAAGCTCCGTAATCAAGTTGCTTACACTATCCTCGATCGCAGTTGTCAGCCAATTCTCCAGGTGATTAATCACTATCGCCAGCAATGGCAGTTGCCCCCTT
>CBIHQL010000764.1:0-2159 GCA_966211855.1 uncultured bacterium | reverse complement strand
GGTGCTCAAGTCATCGAAGTAGAACTGCCCAACTCGGTTGTCTTAGAAGTAACTCAGACTGATCCCGGCGTGAAGGGTGACACGGCAACAGGCGGCACCAAGCCCGCAATTGTCGAAACTGGGGCGCAGGTGATGGTTCCCTTGTTTATCTCGATTGGCGAACGTATCAAGATTGATACTCGGAACGATTCATATCTCGGTCGCGAATAAAGCTGCGATGATTGGCGATCAGCTCCAGTTTGAGAATCAGCCCATAGATTCCACCAGGCTGATCGCGAACAACTCATTTCATTAGGGTCGGAAACACTGTGCAGTTAAATTTTGAAGAACTCCGCAACTTGCTAGTCGCACTCGATCAAACGGATATTGCGGAGCTGACGTTAAAGAGTGCTGAGTTTGAGCTTACAGTGCGCAAAGGGGTGCAGGTGGCAAGCCAGGTGACGGCGATCGCCCCGACTGTGGCTGCTTCTAGCGGAGTTCTAAGTGCCGAGATGCCTCAAGCGGTGACATCACCCGCAGCAACCCCACCCACAAAGCTAGAATCGGCTGCCAAAGCAACGGCGGATTCTGGGGCGATCGCGACTGCATCGGTGTCTCCGGCTCCCACGCCAGAGCGTACCAAGTGGGTAGAGATTACTTCACCCATGGTGGGCACGTTCTACCGCTCTCCGGCTCCTGATGAACCGCCTTTTGTCGATGTTGGCGATCGCATTCGCAATGGTCAAACCGTCTGCATCATTGAAGCGATGAAGCTGATGAACGAGTTAGAAGCCGAAGTATCTGGCGAAATTGTGGAAATTTTGGTGCAAAATGCTCAGCCTGTGGAGTATGGGCAGGTATTGATGCGGGTGAATCCGGGCTAAGCACTGATTGGCAAATTTCATCCAATTTTTGGAGGCGCATGACCCATAGAATCTCTTTAGAAAGGTGACTTCTAGGGTCATTTTTTCAGCTCTACCTTAGGGAATGTAGCTGCGTGGTGATGCCAGATCTGGGGGCGATCGCCGATAAGAGAGGTAATAAAGCTCTCTATAAAATCCTCATGGCTCATCAGCGATATCAAACGTTTTTAGATGCAATTACCCACTGTGCGCTAGAGTGCAAAGCTGCTGCTGACTTCTACCAAGAGCAGTCTCCTGACTTGGCTGAACTCTGCCGCGACTGTGCTGACTTATGTTGGATTTGTGCTGCCGCTCTGCTCAATCGAGGCCCGCGATTTGTGGCACTGATTACCCAGGCTTGTGCCGATCTGTGTGATGCTTGTGCGCGAGCTTGTACGGGTTGTAGCGATCGCATGGCGCAAAACTGTGTGGTGGCTTGTGGGCAAGTGGTGTCAGAGTATCGTCAAACCGCTAGTTTGATCTTTTTAGAAGAAAAAACGGATTGCAGTGCTAATCATTTTCGGGATGACTTACAGCCAAGTTTGGTGTCATCTACCGGGCGATCGCACCCACTCTGATAGCAAGTGCCAAGTGAGGGCTAACGCATGGCTGGGGGTGTCCACTGTTGGAAGCTTTCTAGGTGCCCCCAATAAGCCATGTAGCCCGTGAAGGCCCAAATTAAGGCTGCAAGACCGAGAACGCCGACACCTAGTAGGCGGAAGGGACGGTTGGTATGCCAGTAGAGGGCAGGTGCAGCAAATACTCCGCCTAACCCAGTGAGAATAAAGCCCAAGCCGGAAATGAAGGGACGACGGGTGAGTTCTAAGTCAATAATGCGAACCCCGATTAGGATGGCGGTAACTCCGGCGAAGAAGCCGTAAATGGTGATGGTGAAAAGATCCCAGCCAAAGGCTAAGGCCAGACAGGTGCCGACGAACAAGGCTCCGAATAATACGGTCGTTTCACCATAAGCAATGTTGTAGCTGCCGCTGATGGGCCACTGCCAGATCATATGCAGGCCAGTGGTCAGGGCGATCGCGCCTGTGATGCCAAAGCCGGGGATCCAACGTTTCGGGTTGGTGCCATCTAAGCCTGAGTAGACGAAGCCTGCCAAGATCACAAGACCTGCGACCATGTTGATCAGCATCAGGGTGATGTAGTTAATCATGCGCTTCTCCTGTTGATGTTTGACTGTTTGGAGGCCGAGCCTTGGGGGGGGCAACCCCCCCACCCCCCGCGGGGGGGGCGGGGGGGGGGCCCCCCCCCCCCCCCCCCCAC
>CBIHQL010000763.1:0-2162 GCA_966211855.1 uncultured bacterium | reverse complement strand
CAAGGAGAGAAACAAAAGACCTGCACCACTTTGATTTAGCTTCTCGATGATTGCCTCATCCTCTTCCGCCGTTAAGGGGCGAAATGGTAAAGGTTCCATACCAGCAATCTTCAAATCCGGAAATTCTCGCTCAAGCCGTATCCGCATCTTCTCTAAGATCGAAGCTTGCGAACCCAAAAAGAAAACCTTTTCTCCTGTGGCTGAAGCAAGCTCACACAAAGATAGCAGTACATCTAATCCGGCAACTCGATCTTGCTCACGTACCCCTTGCAATCTCAGCATCCAAACTAACGGCATCCCATCTGGTGTGATCAAGTCGGCTTGAGACAAAACATCTGAGAACTGCTCGTTTTGATAAGCCTCGACCAGCATATGAACGTTGGCTATGCAAATAACCTTACTTGCTTTTTCCCTTGCCCACTGCATCATCAGTGAGATTTGCTCTTGAAACGGTAAAGCAGCAACAGGATATCCTATTACACTACAGACGGGAAGAGTCTCCTTCAAAACAGACATATCAAAATCCTCAATTCTAATTGGTAACCTCTCAGAAGATTCCGCGCTATTCACTCCCATCAACAGCCCTTCTATATAAATGGAGTCGGGAGCGCTTTAGTGTGATACATTACACATCCACACGAGCGCGTTGCATACTTAAATAGCAGGATCGTAATGTTAAGAGTTCATGAACTAGAATACATCTTCAAACAATGGCTCTCCTTAACTTTTGCATAGCTCAGTTTCAACTCGTCATCCTTTTCCACTAGACTTCATGGTAACTAGGCTCTAACGCTGAACCCAGTCAAAAGCTGTTTTGCTGCCCTTGCCCTCAAGTGATCTTAAAAACTAAAAATATAAGGAAACTACTGAAAAAAGCTACTTCTACTTCGTAAATTTACTTTGTTATCATATATACTTTATACAAGGTTAATATATCATACCTAGTCACACGACTTGGAGAGGTTACTGAGTCCTGTTTTGCTTATGTAGATAGCTGTGACCTAAAAGTTAGGCCACGGCCTATCTAAACAACAGCATCCATCACAAACCCTTATTTTCTAATTTTCTTCTTTGTTTGACCTTTGCTCTGGCGGGCCCACGACGTTAGGCTAAAGGTATAAATGAAAAGGAATGCAGACAGCAGCGAAAGTACTGCTGATTTAACAGTGCTCTTTAACAATCCTTCTTGTTGACTTCGTTGGGTATTTACACGAATAGAATCAGCTTTCTGGCGAGCCACATTAATTTCTTCTGTCAACTTAGTTTTGAGATCTTGAGGATTAGTTAGTGTTGAGGTAGGGTCTTGCTGCTTAAACGCCGCTACCAATAGGTCAAGCTCTTGTGAAGTCGCATTATTTAAGCGAGACTGAGCCTCATCCAACTGAGACATCTGTTGCTGATATTGCGCATTGAGTTGTGCTTGGTTTTGGTTACTAAGCCGGGAGATGGCAGAAAATCCCATAGGAATCAATAGCACATACAAAATGCAAACAGCTAATGTAGACCAAGATAGTATTTTGAGTGTTGGTAGTTCCCACCTATGGCGAGCTTCTAGGCCTCCCCAAAAAACTAGGGCTAAACCCAGTAGGGATAGAGGAGTGCGTTCCAGCACAAGGGCAACAAAGCTAGTTTCCCAAGTCGGGTTTGTAAATTGAGGAGGAAAAGCTAGGTCAAGCAAAAAGACGGCAGAGAGGGCAAGGAAGCCATATCCTATAAATCTGACTAACAGTAAAGACTCTGAGCTACTCGAGGAGTTCATAGGATTAGATGTACCGTTTGTGAAGAGTAAATTTAAGGCTGAGGAAAATGCGGCTTCCACCAATCATGCCAGAAGAACCAGACAGCTTCTAAGGTTGAAAAAGCCTCATCTGTTCTCTGGTCAGTGATAGGAATTGAGAGGCTAACCCAAAGACATCGAAAGTCGCGAATACTTTCTGCGCGCAAAAACCAGCGTAGTAGCCGTTCAGGCCGGATATCGTGGTCGTACCGATTTTTGTTGAACTGCTCAATGGTAACTGTACTCTCACCTCGAGGATTGATACAGCTTGCTAAATATGCATCGTTTTGATCTTTAAATAGCACATAATAGCCAATTCGTTTACGATACCGCTCAACTCGATCTGAGGATAGAACTAGCGCAGGAGGGATATCAGTTTACTTCT
>CBIHQL010000762.1:0-2162 GCA_966211855.1 uncultured bacterium | reverse complement strand
GATCTGCGTTAACCAGATGGGCCAGTCTCGATAGGTGGAAATAAATTGATGTCGGCTGCTACCTGGGGCTTGCCGTTGGGCTGCCAGCGTGTTCCCACTCATCAGGTTGTGGGCAGCACGGCTAGATGATGTGGGTAAAGCGGTGGGTAACGATTGCGCAGGATTGCAGGATGATGCAAGTGGTCTTGCTCCGGTAGTCATGCTCAATTTGCCCCCTATGAATTCAAAATTTAATCAGAGCGGAAGTGGCCTTCTAGATCATCATCTGAGACTTTCACCCCGCTTAAAGTTCTCGCTAAGCTGGTCGTAGAGAGCACCGTGATGCGCTGAGGATGCTAGAAGACATTACAACCTCACTCACAGCCAGTGCATCCCTCTAAAAGGGAATTTTTGGATCCGACCTGCTCAGACTCCTGGGTGATGGCAAAAGTTCCGTTTTTGCTAGCTTGGTGCAGCTTGAAAGCAAATTGTGATTTTGGTTACTAAGGGCGATCGCAATTTTCGCTACCACTGAAGTGGCTAACTGGCCCGATTTTTAGACGTGATGGATTTATGACCATGATTCCAGAATTGACTCAAAAGCTATTAGCAGCGAAGCAAGCACAAGGGCTAAGTTTTGCCGACCTCGAAAAAGCCCTAGGACGAGATGAAGTTTGGATTGCCGCGCTGTTTTATCGTCAAGCCAGTGCCTCGCCCGAAGAAGCTGAAAAAATCGCTCACCTGCTCAATTTAGAGCCAGATGTGGTGGCAGAGCTGACCCAGTGTCCAGTCAAAGGTTTAGGCCCCATCGTGCCGACTGACCCGCTGATCTATCGCTTCTACGAAATCATGCAAGTGTATGGCATGCCCCTCAAAGATGTGATCCAGGAGAAGTTTGGCGATGGCATTATGAGTGCGATCGATTTCACAATGGATGTCGAAAAGGAAGAAGACCCCAAAGGCGATCGCGTCAAGATTGTCATGTCTGGTAAGTTTTTGCCCTACAAGAAGTGGTAATCAACCAGCCCCTGCGGGAAAATTGTAAGCATATCGGGATCTTAGAACTGGCAATTTGCATCTAATCTCATGTCACCCTTTGGCCCCAATCGGATCAATAACGGTTGCTGCCAGAGGGGTGAGATTTTGAATCTATTAAAGCTGCTGAGACTTGCGATCGCAGGGGTTAACCGTTGCTACATCATCATCACTTCCATCATTGTGACCATTGTCTGGCTCAGGGAGAACCCACCCCTGAAACTACGCGCCCACGTAAACTCTGGCTGTTGGCGATCGCCCTGGTGTTGATCAGCAGTTTTTCGGCATTTGAGTTGCGGGTGGGGCAGCACAGTCACAGTTTGGCGCTATTAGCTGATTCGAGCCACATGCTGTCCGATTCGCTGGCGTTGGGGTTGGCGTTGCTGGCGAGCTGGATTGCCTCCTTGCCTGCTTCTCGACAAGCGACCTTTGGTTATCGTCGGGTCGAAATCTTGGCAGCGTTGGTAAATGGCTGTGGTCTGCTGGCGATCGCCTTGTGGATTGGCTGGTCAGCCGTGCAACGACTCCAAGTGCCCCCTGCTGAGATTTTGAGCGTGCCGATGTTATGGACAGCCGCGATCGGTTTGGGAGTTAACAGTTTCACAGCCTGGTTGCTACACCGAGATAGTCAGCACGATTTGAACTTACGAGCTGCGTTTCTGCACATGGTCGCGGATGCCTTGAGTGCAGTTGGCGTGTTGGTGGCAGCGATCGCCGTCGGGCAAGGTTGGCTCTGGGCAGATGGCGTAGTGAGCCTGCTGGTGGCTATCTTGATGAGCTTGGGAACTTGGCCCCTCATCCGCCAGAGCTTGAATATCTTGCTAGAGCAAACTCCCTCCCATTTGGATGCTGCCGAAATCACCGCTGCCCTGACCAATTACCCCGAAGTGGTTAAGGTGGCGAATCTAAAACTGTGGACCGTGGCTCCCGGTCAAGAGATCCTCTGTGCCGAATTGCAAGTCACACTCAAGGATGGTCTCGCTCGCGATCGCCTACTGCGTCAGGTGCAAACCCAACTCAAACAAGAGTTTCAACTGCAAGAAGTGGTTCTGCAAATGACATGGGCAAACGCTAAACTTGTGATCGTCACCCAGTTACCGTCGTTGAGCGACCAACTGATACTTCCCCGCTAAAAAACCTCCTTGAAT
>CBIHQL010000761.1:0-2164 GCA_966211855.1 uncultured bacterium | reverse complement strand
CTGCGATCGCCCGCAACCTCAACTAGTATTGTCTTGTGGATACTGATCATGGTTTTCATGCTCTTGCTACCCACAATTATTCTATGGCTAGCTTATAGACGTTAGCTCGATGGCATTTGATTCTTCTAGTTCTCCTGATGACGCTTTGGCCGGAGTTCGCCGTGCCTACCATGCCTCTTTGCACCTAGCTACCACTCAAGGGGCCGATCGCAGTCGTGCGATTCAGGTCATGGTGCAAATGCTGAAGCACTATCGAGATGAGATTCTCGAAGCCAATACCTTAGATTTGGAAGCCAGCCGAGAAATGGCAGTTCCAGACCTAGTGTTAGATTGGCTCAAACTCACACCCGAACGACTACAAGCAACGATTCAAACTTTGCAGCGTTTGGCGGAGCTATCTGACCCCATTCGGCGGGTGATGCATGCGGGTTACCAAATTTCGCACTACCAAACCTATAGCCAGTTAGTGCCCTTAGGTGTGATTGCCTTCGTTTATGAAGCCTTCCCCGATTTGGCGGCGATCGCAGCAGGGTTATGTATTAAAACTGGGAATTGTTTGGTGCTCAAAGGCGGCAGCGAGGCCAGCCACACGAATCTGGTCATTGCTAAAGCCTTGCAAGCAGCGATCGATGAAGTGGGGCTACCAGAGGGCTGTATTGAGCTACTGCCTAATGATCAAGGTGCTTCTCTACGAGATTTAATCACCCAAGATCAATACCTGAACTTAATTATTCCTTACGGTCGCCCTAGCTTAGTGCAACAGGTTGTCCGGCAAGCCACAGCCCCAGTTTTGAAGTCAGCAATGGGAAATTGTTATCTCTACTGGGCACCCTCTGGCAGCTTAGATGCGGCACGTTGGGTGATTTTAGATAGCCACCAAACCGAACCCGATGCGGTCAATGCGATCGAGAAGGTGTTGATTCATCGTGATCAAAATCGCTCCTCGCTGACGATGCTCTGGAACAGCCTGCGAGAAAAAGGCTATTCACTGCGGGGCAATTTAGAGCTAGCTTCTGAGTTTTCTGAGGTGACGCTAGCCGATGAGTCGGAATGGGGGCAAGCGTATTTAGACAAAATTGTGGCGTTTAAGACGGTTGACAGCATTGAAGACGCGATCGCTTGGATCAACCATCACAGCAGCGGTCATGCAGACTGCTTGGTTACCGAGTCTTATCAAGAGAGCCGCCAGTTTGCTCTAGGAGTCAATAGCGCTTCGACCTACATCAACGCCTCGCCACGGTTTTCTCGCAACCCCAAGCAGGGTGATGCAGTCTTTTTAGGGATGTCAAACCAAAAAGGCCACCGACGCGGTTTAATCGGCCTCGACACGCTGACCACAGTCAAGCATATTGTCCAGGGGCAAGGCTACGGTCAATTTTAGGAATACTAAAAACCCCTCTCTAATAATAGGGAGGGGTTTTTAAAGGAATGCTCTAGCGATCGCCTTAAGCTTCTTTAGGGGCGAGTTTGACTTTAGAAGCCAGACCCAAAATTTGTAAAAGTCGAATGGTCATCCAAGTCATATCAATTTCCCACCATTGCAAACCATGACGGGCGGAGTATTGAAATGCGTGGTGATTGTTATGCCAGCCTTCACCGTAGGTCAGCAGTGCTACCCACCAGCAATTGGTGGAGCGATCGCCAGACTCATACGTGCGGTAGCCAAACTTGTGTGTGGCACTGTTGACAAACCAAGTGCAGTGATAGGCCAACACGAGGCGGACAAAGATGCCCCAAACCACAAAGGGTAGGCCACCGAGAAGATAAAGCACACCTGCAAGGGCAAACTGAACCAAGAGAAAATATTTATCTAAAAACTGGTAAACCGGATCGCCAGAAATATCTTTGGTAAGACGCTCAACTTCGCTTTTGGCAGGAACTTCATACATCATCCAACCCATATGGCTCCACCAGAAACCTTTGCCAGAGTTGTGATGATCGACATCTTGATCTGAGTGAACATGATGGTGACGGTGCAAACCTACCCACTCAATCACCCCACCTTGACAGGCGAGACTGCCGCAGAATACAAATATATATTCCAACCACTGAGGGGTTTGGAAACTGCGGTGCGTGACTAGACGATGCCATCCTAGAGTGATGCCTAAGCCACCCGTTACCCAGTGCAAAATCAGGGCAACCCCAACAGCAGCCCAGCTAAAGG
>CBIHQL010000760.1:0-2168 GCA_966211855.1 uncultured bacterium | reverse complement strand
CGTGGGGTAATTCCAGCGATGATGCTGGCTGAAATTGAAAGATGTACTGGCAAACCAATTGCAGAGTTGTTTGATGTGGTGGCTGGAACCTCAACAGGAGGAATTTTAACCTTAGGGCTGACTAAACCTGGCAATGACGGTAGGCCTGCTTACAAAGCCGAAACACTCATTCAGTTGTATGAAGAAGAAGGCGATCGCATTTTTCCTCAACCTGCCCGTCCGTGGTTGCAGCGTTGGCGTGGGTTAGTAGAAGAAAAATATCCGTCTAACGGCATTGAAACAGTATTAAACGGATATTTTGGAACCACAAAATTGAGTCAGTCGCTTGTGGAAGTGTTGATTCCTAGCTATGACACTGAACTTCGTCGTCCTTATTTCTTTAAGAGCCGTAAGGCCAGAAAAAATAGCAATGATGATTTTTTGATGTCAAAGGTAGCCCGAGCCACCTCAGCAGCCCCTACCTACTTTGAACCGTTGGCTGTTGAGATGGGTCGGGTGCCATCTACCTTAATTGATGGCGGCGTTTTTGCAAATAATCCTGCAATGTGTGCCTATGTCGAGGCTCGAAAGATCTATCCTGAAGCCACCGATTTTTTAGTGGTGTCTCTAGGCACAGGAGAGCTGGCGATGACCCTGAACTATTCAGAAATCAAGGATTGGGGATTATTGCAGTGGGCACGCCCTATGTTTAATATCGTCTCTGATGGTGTGAGCGACACGGTAGACTACCAACTCAAAGAATTACTCTCACCCGAAGACGGCTCCCAACGGTACTATCGCTTTCAAGCAGTGCTCAGTGCTGCAGGAAAACGCGATCGCGGTAATCGTATTGATGACGCTAGTGACGAAAATATTAAGTTCTTAAAGCTGATTGCTACTAAGACAATTGAAGACAATGAGCAGATATTGAGCCAACTCTGCAAACAGTTGACGACTGTAGCCACTACAACTCAACCCAGTCGTTAATGCCTCAGTCTGTCAACTGCGATCGCGACTCTAAAAGTTACAACTAGATTTTGCTCTCTCTTATGAACCGGAGGGAGCTTCGTCTCTAGGGGCATCAGCAATCGAATCAGCACTTGCGCCTGAATTGCTCTGGGCTCGTTGTTCCCGTTGTTTGCGGGTGGCGGCTAGCATGTCTTCCATGACGATCCGAGCCTGAGCCATTTTTTCGAGGTTGCTGCGGTAAAGTTCTAAATCTTTTTGCAGCTTCTCTCTATCTAAGTGCAAGTGCTCACACAACTGATTGAGTGTGTCGGTGCGTTGTTTTTCATCTTTGACAAGCTCAGGATTTGCCAGCTCTAAGATGTTAAACAACCCAATCGCAAACAGACGGCTGTACTTAAACTGCGAATTGGCTGCGATCGCTTGCGTTGTATCTTGTAGCAAATTGCCGCCACCAAAACTAGCCGCTTGACCTGTTGCCCATTCATTGACAGACAGTTGTTTAGCAAGCGCTTGTAACTGTTCGGCATCTTGGCGATATTTTTGGGGGTCTGTCTCTAATGATTGACAGAGAGCCTGAAAAATAGAAGCTTTGTCGGCTTCGGGTCGGTATCCTTGCATGAACTGGTCAAAGGTGGATACAACACCCAGGGCATAAATGGGGTCATATCGGAAGTCTGCATTGACCGAAAGCAAGTGCATTTCTACCATTAACTCTTCGACAACCCGGCGATAGAGAGAGTTGATCGGGCGGGTGTGTAGACTGTAGAACTTGCGCTTAGTATCTGAGACAGTGCGGACGGTATTCACAAGCAGCATTCAAGGGCGTCAGTAACTTCCATTGTCTCGCTTGAGGGCAAGTTTGCCAAGGCAACATTTCGCAACTACGGCTAAAGAAATAGACTGCAAGAGAAACCTATGAGGAGCAAGTAATATGGCGTTTTCTCCAGAGTTAGTAGCACTGGCACAATATCTCTGTGGCGAATTTGAAAATCGAGAGCAAGCGATCGCCGAACCTGCCCGTTATGTGCATTTACGGCTTTGGCAGCGACCTGTGCCGTTGTTTCAATCTGACAGTCTGACGTTATTTGCTGAGCAAGCCAGCATCGTGAATTTAGATCATCCCTACCGACCCCGAATCATGCGCTTGCAGGCGTTACCGTCTAATGGAGGTCAACTGCAAGTGCAATATTACAGTTTTAAATCTCCAGAAGCGGTACGAG
>CBIHQL010000759.1:0-2170 GCA_966211855.1 uncultured bacterium | reverse complement strand
GGCTGCTGTTTCTCTTGGGGACTGGTCTGGTGCTTTGGCAGTGGGTTTAACCTTTACGGCTCAGCGTCACGAGCGTCACTGGGTTTAGGGGTGATAGCCGGGTTAAGGGGCCAACAGGAACCGATCGCGAGAGCTGTACTTGCAGCAACCGATGTTCCCAAAGGCAGCGTTGAGTCTTTTGACGCTCTAACCAACTCATGACTTGGCTTAAATGCTCGAAGGTCGCGATCGCCAACACAACTAACCCTGAGGCGACTAACCGGATTGCGGCTAAGTCTAAAATTGCGGCTAAATTGCCACCACTGCCACCAATAAAAATGCGATCGGGATCAGGGAGATCACCACAAGCAGCCGGAGCCGCCCCTGAAACAGGCACAACATTCGCCACCCTAAAGCGTTGAGCATTTTTGGTAATTAAACCAACGCCTGCCGCTGTTTTTTCGATCGCGTAAACGGTGGAAGTAGGGCAGAGCCGCCCCATCTCGATCGCAACTGAGCCAGTGCCAGCCCCAATATCCCAAACGATTTGATCGGGTTGCAAAGCGAGTTCACCCAGCGCCAATATCCGCACCTCGCGCTTGGTCATCAGCCCTGGGCGATCGCGAAAGCTATGAAACAGTGAGTCTGGGATCCCGAATTGCGGCAGTTGAGTCAGGTCAACTTCTACTTCGGATGCGGCTTGGCGGAGCAGAATGACGACATTCAACGGAGCGAATTCACGGAAGTTGAGTTCTAGCAGAGGTAGCCTGTAGATCTGCTCTTCAGCACCGCCCAAATTTTCGCAAACCCACATTTGATAGGTGTGGGGCAACTCTAAGCTGTCAATTAATTGAGCGATCGCTGCCGGAGAATTCACTGCATCGGTAAGGATGGCGATTTTCTCGGCTCCTTGTTGCAGGACTGGGGTTAACTCCTCTAGCGATCGCCCATGCACACTCACCACTTGGGCATCTTGCCACGGCACTTTGATGCGGCTAAATGCCAACTGCACCGAACTCAGGTGTGGGTGAAAGGTCAGTTGCTCAGCCGGGAACTCAGCTAATATCAACCGACCGAAGCCAAAAAACAACGGATCGCCAGAAGTAAGCACCACAATCGGGATAGCGATCGCTGCTTCTAAATGTTGCCGAATCGTGGCGATCGCCTGTTGGAGGTTACCTAAAACTAGGCGATCGGCAGGGTGATCGGGGAAGTAGCTGAGATGGCGATCGCTACCTACGAGTAACTTGGCTTGAGCAACCAGTTGTCGTGTGGATTCTGGTAGCCCCGCAACTCCATCCAAGCCGATGCCGACTACGTGGACTGGTGTGCTCACGAGTTGGTACCGCCCATCCCAGCAGTTTCTAAGGTCGCTGGTGGTGCCTCTGGCAGTTGCTCCCATGCCAAGACCAGCAAAGCATTGAGAATCGCCGCCGCCACGGGAGAGCCGCCCTTACGACCTTCGACCCGAATTTGTGGGACTGGAGTAGTCGCTAAGGCCGCTTTCGATTCTTGCACCGCAATAAACCCAACAGGTGCCCCGATCACTAAGGCAGGCGTTGGGTTCTGCTGACCTGTGGTGTTGATTTGCTCACACAAGGCCAGAAGTGCAGTGGGTGCATTGCCAATCACGAAAATGCCGTGGGGATATTCTGCCCAACAACGCAGCAGCCCAGTCTCCGTGCGGGTTTTGCCAGGTAGGGCTGTTGTTGCCTGCTCGACCGCACTGATGAGCGGATTCTTGAAGGTTTGCCCCACCAAATTGACCACGCCTTGTTTGACCATGCTGACATCGGTGATAATCGGCACACCTTGCTGCAAGGCTGCGATCGCCCCCGTAATTGCTGTGGGGCTAAACCGCAACAACTCACGAAAGTCAAAATCAGCGGTGGTATGAATCACGCGCCGGACAATGGCATATTCGGTAGGCGTAAAGTTGTGATCGCCAAGCTCTTGGTCAATCACCGCAAAACTTTGCGCCATGATTGGATGCACAGGAAATTTCATGGTTAGCCAGTTCTAAAGTTCGACGACAGGCCAGTTAGACTCGCGATCGTAGCGGGTCATGTCATCAAACTTACGCAGCTCGGCATGGTGTACCCACATCTCTTGCGGCTCTCCAACTTGCCATTGGTGATTGAGATCGACCAGTTGTTGGGTGAGTTGGTCGCGATCGAGGTCTGGGCTGACA
>CBIHQL010000758.1:0-2174 GCA_966211855.1 uncultured bacterium | reverse complement strand
CTGTAGAGGTAGTGGGTAATCGAGTCGGAGGAGCGATCGAGATACTAGCTGAGGACTCTACTCTCTGGTGGTTAGAGGTGATGGATTGCTCTTGGAGCGATCGCTGTTTACGCTCTAAAGCCGCTCGACAGTTCTTTTTGGTAACCTTTTCGCCTAAAGCTTCTGTCAGCAACTTCCATAGTTCATTCCCAGTTTCTTTAATGTGGCTTTCGCTATAACCCAGTTGCTCAGCGATCGCCTCATAAGTCTTACCCGTCCAAGCTTGCTTAAAGACAGATCTCTGCAAATTGTTGAAATGGCTGTCTGTCGCCTTAAAAACTAGCCCATCTGCCAAATCTAAAGCTTCTTCCGCACCCATCAGTCAGCTAAGTATCAATTTTTCTCAATTTACCCGACTTTTCCCCACTAAACCACCTAAATCCTACTTTTCTCTAAAAATCCAGATCCCTGCATTATCCGACCTTTTCGGACTGAAAAACCGTGGCTCCTTCTAGACAATGCTGACATAGGTTCTCGAACCTGTTCAGGAGTTGAGCTTACTGATTCAGGCCCCGTGGTGCGGACATCCTGTCCGCTTGCAGGCAAGATGCCTGCCTCACATCTGACAGTTAAAACCACCAACTACTGATATCCCATTAATCTATTAGGAAAAATCTCATGAATTTGAAAGCACTCACCCTCAAAGCAGTAGTTCTCACAGCTATTTTGCTACCTTCAACCTTACCCGCTAATGCTCAAACTCCAAATTCTGACCCGAATCAACCACTGGTTGTTGGAGGCGAAGAATATGTCGTCATTAGCTCATTACCCATTACGGTTAATCGCAACGATGCTAATTCACCCATGCAACAAACCAAGGTGAGTGCAGACGGTCGTTACCGCTTTGTTAGCTTCCTCAATGCAATCACACAAGAACGAGAAGAAGCTGCTCCTCCTGTGGCTCGTCAGCTCTATAGACTTGCCAACGTCCAAGATCAAGAAACCGGAAAAACCATCAAAGCCGCTCTACCTATTCGCTTTGAGCCGTAATTAAACTGCATTTGCTCAACTCGCCAGCCTCTTCTTTGTGAAGGGGCTTTCCTCATTGATTGAAGGATGCTCCCCATGCAAGCGGATTACAAGCCCATCTTGAAATTAGCTTTGAAAGTGGTTCAGCTTTTCTTGTGGTTGTGTTATGGGTTAGCGATCGCCCTTCTCCTCTCTGCCCTGTGTGGTGGTTTTGAGATTGTGGCTGGGTGGTTGCCCGCGATCGCATCCCTTCTATTTCGGATTGCTGTCATTATCTTTTTCTTCTTAGCAACCGCAATTATTGTTGAGTCTTTGCGTTAAAAGAGTGTTTTTTGAGGAGCTGCCAACCAAGGCTCAGCGAGTAAACCTTAACCTATTCAGGTGATGTGGAATTAATGAGAACCCACTAGGCTATATTGCAATCTCTACGGTCTAAAAGTAGGCCAGAGATGGGGTGCTGATGGTTGCGCGACAGAGTCAAAAAGAGTTGAAGCGAGGGATACGCTGGCTGGTTGGGTCAGGGGTTTTAATGCTCGCGAGTGTTGGGGGTTGGCTGGTCTATACTCAACTGCTGAGTCCGTCAGCAAAGCCCATTCCGGTCGCGATGGTGACGGTAGAACGGGACACGATCGAAACGACGATTAATGAGACTGGCACTGTAGAACTGCGAGGGCAGCAAACCTTAAAGTCACCTACAGAAGGAGCCGTTGATCGAGTTTTGGTAGAGCCGGGAGAGACTGTGAAAGCGGGTCAAACACTGGTGGTGCTCCGCTATCCAGAACGGCAAACAGCTTTAGCCAATCAACAGGTGAAAATTCAAAAGCAAGCCCTGACGCTAGAACGCGATCGCCAAAAGATTGGTGAACTGCAAGAGCAACTAGTAGATGAAGAGCGAGAACAACAGAAACTCGAAAGCTTATCCCGACAAGGGGTACTGGCTCAGCAAAGTGTCCAAGCACAAGTGACCAAGGTGCGATCGCTGCGGACAGATTTACGCAACACTGAGTCAAATGTGCAAACAGGAGCCTTAGAGCTAGAGAGTTTGCAGCTAGAGAGACAGCGAATTCAGCAGCAGTTGCAGGATACAGTCGTGCTCTCACCGATTGATGGATTGATTCTGGATGTCAAAGTCAAAGACGGAGATGGGGTGGAGCGGCGCACCGATT
>CBIHQL010000757.1:0-2179 GCA_966211855.1 uncultured bacterium | reverse complement strand
CCTACCTCTGAGTTTGGCAACCTTAGGGGCCATTCCTAAAGAAGATGTATCGGCTGGCTCAGGCTTCTATAACCTAACTCGACAGTTGGGCGGTAGTATTGGCATCGCTATCTTGACCACTCTCCTTGCTCAACGGCAAGCGTTCCATCAAGCGATTTTGTTGTCCAAATTAACGCCATTCGATCCAGAAACAAGTCAGCGCTTGGCTGCATTGACGGGTTTGTTTCAGAGTCGTGGTGCTGATGCGACAACGGCTCACCAGCAAGCGATCGCCTCTCTAACTCAGTTGGTCAACACCCAGGCTGCAATTTTGTCTTATGCCGATATCTTTCGCTTTGTTGGCGTTGTCTTTCTTTGCTCCTTGCCGCTCCTTTTGTTCCTAGGTAAAGGTGGGGCTGGAAGCAAAGCTCCAATTGGTCATTAGTGCAGAGTGAGTTCAGTTTTCCTGAAATAATGGGTTGAACAACGGAATAGAAATCACCATTGGGAGCAAGAGCGCAAGGGATGCGATTGATTTTGTACAGTAAGCCGGGATGCCACTTGTGCGAGGGGCTGCAAGAAAAGTTAGAGCAGATCAGCACCTTAGCGATCAACTTAGAAGTGCGCGACATCACCACTCGCGAAGATTGGTTTCAGGCTTATCAGTACGAAATTCCAGTTTTATTCTGGGTGGCGGATACACAAGAAATGCTGTTGCCGCGACCATCCCCCCGCGCTAGTGTTGCCCAATTAGAGCAAATGTTACAGAAATATTCAGAAACTGATCGTTCACAATAGGCGCAGGTTGATCGTGTGAGGAGCCGCTGAGATGAAATTACGTGAATTACTCGCAATATTACCGGACGTAACCTTGCCCGCCGAGCATCCGGCTCTTGATTTAGACGTGAAGGGACTGACGACCAATTCCTTAGCTTGTCAGCCCGGAGACTTGTTTATTGGGATGCCCGGAACTCGCGTGGATGGCGGAGAGTTTTGGTCGAGTGCGATCGCTGCTGGAGCTGTAGCTGCTTTAGTTTCACCAAGTGCGGCCCAAGTGCGATCGTCTCATCCAGAGCTAGAAAACCCTTGCGTAATTGCGGCTCCAGATATGGTGCGAGCTTGTGCCCAAGTGGCAGCGGCTTTTTACGATCATCCGGGGCAAAAGCTGAAGTTGGTCGGCGTGACGGGCACCAATGGCAAGACCACAACGACTCACTTGATCGAATTCCTGCTCAGCCAATCGGGGGCAGCAACTGCCTTGTTAGGCACGTTGTACGCACGGTGGCCTGGATATCAAAAAACAGCGGCTCACACGACTCCCTTTGCAGTTGATCTGCAACAAAACCTGGCGACAGCGGTCGAGGCAGGTTGCGAATTTGGGGTGATGGAAGTCAGTTCTCACGCATTGGCTCAAAGCCGGGTGTTGGGTTGCCCCTTTGAAGTGGCAGTATTTACCAACCTCACTCAAGATCATTTGGACTATCACCGCGATTTAGAAGATTATTTCGGAGCTAAGGCGCGGTTGTTTAGTCCTGACTATCTGAAGGGACGGGCGATCGTCAACTTGGATGACCCCTACGGTCGGCGCTTGATTGAGCAACTGCCCACTGAGCAAGTGTGGAGCTACAGCACTCAAGATCCCAGCGCGGATTTATGGACGAGCGATTTAACCTACGCCTCTGATGGAGTGAGTGGAGTGCTGCACACGCCTAAGGGCGAGATCGAATTCCGATCGCCCTTGGTCGGACAGTTTAACTTGTCAAATCTGTTAGCAGCAGCAGGAGCGATCTTACACCTGGGGGGAGAGTTATCAGCGATCGCTCAAGCTTTACCCCAATTTGTCGGGGTGCCGGGACGGATGGAGCGGGTGCAAGCGCAGCCAGGACAAGACATCAACGTGATTGTTGACTATGCTCACACACCAGATAGCTTAGAGAACTTACTGCGGGCGGCTCGACCTTTCATCTCTGGCAAAATGATTTGTGTGTTTGGTTGTGGGGGCGATCGCGATCGTACGAAGCGACCTCAAATGGGCAAGATCGCTGCCAACTTAGCCGATCATGTGGTGGTTACCTCCGACAATCCCCGCACCGAGGAGCCAGAAAAGATCTTGCAAGATATTTTGGCAGGTATCCCGGAAAGCATTCAACCTACTGTAATTTACGATCGCGCTGAAGCCATTCGCACCGCAATTCTGCAA
>CBIHQL010000756.1:0-2185 GCA_966211855.1 uncultured bacterium | reverse complement strand
ACGACGTTCGCAGCCCCTTAGAATTACCGCTCTACGTGGGGCTAGGTTTCTTCGCTAGTTTTATCTCGATCCTTTACACACGCAGCATCAAGTTAGCCCAAGCTTGCTTTCGGGGAGAAGTGCCCAGTGTCGTTTGGTTGAGTTGGATTCCGCGACCTTTGCAACCTGTCTTGGGTGGGGCTGGTGTCGGTTTAGTTGCCCTGTTTTTACCGCAAACCCTGGGCATTGGCTACGAAACCATTGAGGCCATCTTGCGAGATGTCGAGTTCTCGCTGCCTCTACTGCTGATTTTGTTAGCCACAAAACTAGCCATGACAGCACTCTGCTTAGGGAGTGGCTTAGTCGGAGGGGTTTTTGCTCCCGCTATGTTTTTAGGGGCAGCGTTAGGAGCGAGTTATGCCAAAATTGCTGCACTCTTGTTACCCGCTACTACGTTTAGTATTGCGGCTCCTCCTGCTTATGCGATGGTAGGCATGGCAGCCGTATTAGCGGGTAGTGCGCGGGCACCCTTGACGGCAATTTTGCTGTTGTTTGAGTTAACTCGCGACTATCGAATTGTCTTGCCTTTGATGGCAGCTGTGGGCCTAAGTGTCTGGTTAATCGAAGCCTTTAAACCGATCTCGACCAAGGGTTTGAACTTGAAGCAAATGGGGGTCAATGTTGAGCCAGACGAAAATTCAGAGCTATTAAAGTTCTTAACGGTTGGTGAGGCGATGAGAACGTCGCCTTTGATTTTGCCCCACACAACATCGGTGCTAGAGGCCAGCCAAATTTTACTAGAGCACCAATCTCGCAATGCTTTAGTAATAGATACAACAGAAAAGCTGTTAGGCATTGTGACACTCCACGATCTCAACCGTGCGATCGCTCGTTCTGCAGCCCCTACTACACCCACTCCAGAAAATATCTCGTTACCGAATCTCGCTCATCAGCAAGTGGGAGAGGTTTGCACGAGCGAATTACTTTATACCTACCCTGACGAAGCGATCGCAGAGGCAATGGATCGCATGGCAGCACGAGGGTTGCGCCAACTCCCTGTGATCGATCGCGACGATCCACAACAAATTTTGGGGTTGCTCGACCAAGAAGATATTGCGCTGGCTTGCAGTTTGGCAACGACTCGCAAAGCCCTTCAGCAACATCTAGAAACAACCCTGAGTTCTGCAACAGACAATGTGGCGATCGCCCCTACAGCTTTAAAGCAAACCGTCTAAATGGGCAGGTGATTCAATTTTGCATCTTTAGACTTGATGCAAAGGTCAAACATAAAATTAATGACAGCTCATCAATTTCACCCGTTTGGGTGTGGATGAACTGTCAATTAGATCCTTTTATGGCAGCGATGCTTACTTGCGTTTTGTTGTCCACACGTTTGTAAACATCATCAACATTCCACCCAGCAAGATCAAAACTGCTAATCCTGCTGCCGATGCATTCATCCAATCAATATTTTCCATACCTTCTCATCTATCAGTTCTTAGGCAACTGATTGGGTAGCTTATGATGCTTGCTCTTGCAAATCAAGTTGACGTAAATGAATGTGCTTGCGTCCTAGAGAGATTTCAAACTCATCTCCCGGCTTGAGATCCATTTGCTTTGTGTAAGCTGATCCAATTAGCAAGTTGCCGTTTGATTGCACACTGATTTTGTAGCTAGCACTGCGTCCACCACGACCGTTACCACTTTGTTTGCCATCTAGCTCAATACCCTCTGCATCAATGAGAGCATTCAGAAATTTCATCATGTTGACGCGCTCTACACCATTTCTCGTCAGTGTGTAGTAGCCACATTCCTTAGCTTTCTCTTCTTTACTAAGATGCTCTAACTCTTTAACTTTTTTTAGCAGGGCTTCACCCGTCAAAGGTTCTGGCTTTTTCTTTTTACTCATCTAACCTGGGTCTAAAAATCAAGAAATGTACTGACTAGAACTGCTAACTTAATCTAAGACAGGCAAATCTCAGTTTGATGTTAGCTTTTAAATCTATACTACACTGAATAAACGTATTTATTTCACGATATCTTCTTATTTCGGGTTGAAAATTTCAATTTGCTACTTATGATATAGATGCTTAACCAAGTATATTGGCTCGTGATTCTAACCTAATGGTTGAATGAGTAAAAGTCGCTATTTAATCACTTGCATCTATAGAGTGTGACGCTCCCTTTTTATGATAGAGATATCTCT
>CBIHQL010000755.1:0-2188 GCA_966211855.1 uncultured bacterium | reverse complement strand
ACGAATATCCCAATCTACCCTGGTACGCCTTAGCGAGCGTTCGCAAGCGTTAACTGATTGCCTCAATTCGGGTCAAAGGTCATCAAAAGGGTAGTCAATAAATTTGATTCGATTGAATTAAGAGCGCTATAGTGCCCTCAGGCCAACAGCGATCTCAACCTCATGAAACTTGGCAAGCGGACATCCTCAGCCAGATTATCTAAGGCGACTAAAGGCAATGATCAATTCACCTTTGTCCGGCTTGGCAGTCAGAAGTTTCATTGGGGTGATCTCTACCATTTGCTGTTACGTATTTCTTGGCCTGGATTTCTCAGCATTGTTGTTATTGCCTATCTAATTACTAATACTTGTTTTGCCATAGCCTACTTAGCCGGGGGAGATGACATTGCAAATGCACAACCCGGCTCGTTTCTCGATGCCTTTTTCTTCAGCGTTCAGACCATGGCTTCAATTGGTTACGGAGCTATGTATCCTAAAACGCTCTACAGCAATTTCCTAGTTGCTATCGAAGCGCTGGTCGGCCTCATAGAGCTGGCGATGACCACGGGGTTGATCTTTGCTCGCTTTTCGATTCCGACGGCACGCGTCATGTTTAGCCGAGTTGTGGTGATCGCACCGTTCGATGGAGTACTTACCTTAATGTTTCGTGCTGCCAATCAACGCCACAACCAAATTTTAGAAGCTCAATTTCGGGTTAGCTTGGTGCGGGATGAAGTGACCTTAGAGGGAAAGTCGATGCGGCGAATCTATGACTTGCCCTTGGTTCGCAACCAAACCCCAATTTTCGGTCAAACGTTGATGGTGATGCACCCAATTGATGAGCACAGCCCTCTTTATAACGCTACTCAGTCAACACTTTTAGCATCTGATGTTGCGATCGTTGTGATCTTGACAGGTATTGATGACACCGTTTCTCAAACGATTCATGCACGTCACATCTACAGCGCCCAAGATATTCTCTGCAATATGGCGTTTGTTGATTTATTCTTCAACTTACCTGATGGTCGCAGGGCGATCGACTATAGGCGCTTTCATGATGTCAGGCCGCTCTAGCTCAAGGTTTATTCAATGTCATTTGTTTACGCACGCACCGTTCGGTTTCAAGATACAGACGCGGCTGGGGTCGTTTATTTTGCCAATGTCTTAGCCATGTGTCATGAAGCGTACGAAGCTTCGTTGAGCGCCACTGAGATTGATCTAAAAGGCTTTTTTAGCAATCCAGCGATCGCCATTCCTATTGTTCATGCTGAGGTAGATTTTTTTCGGCCCCTATTTTGTGGTGATCAACTCCAGATTCAACTCACGCCCCAACAGTTGAGCGCTCAAGAGTTCATCATTCACTACCAGATTTTTACCGCTGAGATCAGCGATCGCGCCCTAAGTCAAGCCCAAACTCGCCATGTTTGCATTGACCCAACTGCCAGATCCCGCCGAGACTTACCAGACATAATGTTGACGTGGCTCAACCGCTGGGCTGACGCTGCAACGCCTGCATAGCGATCGCCTGTACTTGCTGAGCATTCATCTTTCCCTGCAAATTACGAGGCAAGTATTCCACTCGAATCCAATGTTTCGGCTGCTTAAACCGACTTAGTTGCTGCTTTAAGGCTGTTTGTAAATCTGTCTCTGTCACGCGTTCGGTCTTGGGCACATACACAGCGGTCACCACTTGCCCCCACTGGTCATCTGCCATACCGATCACATAAACATCAGATACTAAGCCCGTTGCTTGAATCGCCGCTTCTACCTCCGTCGGGAACACATTTTCGCCCCCGGTAATAATCTTGCGGCTATTTCGCCCTACCACATGCAAATAACCTTGAAGATCTAGATAACCCAAGTCATCCGGCTGAAAATCGTCTTGTTCAAAGCAGTGGGGGTAATATCCTAAAGCCAGAGAAGTCGCCCGAATACTGATACGCCCAAACTCTCCTCTAGGCAAGCTACGCCCTCTAGAATCCTGGATCTGAATCTGAGCATGAGGTAAAACTCGACCACTATTCTCTTGCCCTGATAGAAAGTCCTGAGGTTTGAGGGTAGCTACCTGCGAAGCAGTTTCTGTCATACCGTAGGTAGGAGCCAGAGGTAGGCGATCGCGGCGAGCAGCAGCCAGAAGTTCGGGCCAAGCAGGCGCCCCTCCCAACAGCACAGCTTGAAACTCAGCTAACCACCTCACCATTTCTGGATT
>CBIHQL010000754.1:0-2191 GCA_966211855.1 uncultured bacterium | reverse complement strand
CCACGTTGAATTTGGTTTGTACGGCTGGGGCTTATCTGCTAGCTCTCTCAACCGTTCCTTTTATTGTCAACGCCTGCTGGAGTTGGTTGGCTGGCCCCCAAGCACCCGACAACCCCTGGCAAGGTTTGACGCTGGAATGGATGACGACCTCCCCTCCGCCTGTCGAAAACTTTGAAGCGGATCCGGTTTTAGCGACTGGCCCCTACGACTATGGCATGGGCAACCGGAGCACTCAGGTTGATGTACCGTTCTCAGATCCTCAAGATCCAGCTTTGTCAGCAGGCCCCAGTTCATCGTTGCGGGCTGAGCCTGATCCAGTGGTAGCCGCGCATCCTGACGATCGCCAGGGTGAAAGCCACAACCGCTAACGATTCATCACTTGAGCTTCTTGTTGTCACGCTAAAGGCATTGGAGATTCATGCAAGGTTCTACAATTGATCCTTCCAAGAGCGAACTCAATTATCATCACTCACACCAAGAGGCGACGGTTTCGGCTCATGGTGTCGAGCACCCAGATCATCGGCTCCTCGGCGTGATTGTCTTCTTGATCGCTGAGGCAATGATTTTTCTGGGGCTATTCACTGCTTATCTCACCTTTCGAGCGGTTGCCCCCACTTGGCCCCCAGCAGGTACACCCCGCCTGGAGCTGCTGCTGCCTGGCGTTAACACCATCATTCTGATTTCGAGCAGTTTTGTGATTCACAAAGCCGACACTGCCATTAAAAAGAATGATGTTCAGGGATTGCGTCTCTGGTTTGCAATCACAGCATTGATGGGAGCCATCTTTTTAGGCGGTCAGTTGTACGAATACAACCATTTGGAGTTTGGGTTAACCACTAACCTCTTTGCCAGTACGTTCTATGTGCTGACAGGCTTTCACGGTCTGCACGTCTGTTTTGGGCTGATCCTGATGTTGGGCGTGCTGTGGCGATCGCGCAACCCCAATCACTATTCAAAAGAACATCATTTTGGAGTCGAGGCCGCAGAACTTTACTGGCACTTTGTAGATGTGGTCTGGATTGTGCTGTTCTTGCTGCTTTACATTCTGTAACCCAAACTTAACCATCTTGGATGTGTACTTCAACCCCCCAAACGGGGGTTTTTTATTGTGAATTTGCTCCCTAAAGTCTAGAGGTGCGATCGCTCAAGTTATCCAAACTATCAGAATAACCAATCGTCTAAGCATTGCTACGTTTGATTGCAAAGCTTATAGTGACGTTTACACCTTCCATAGAGGATTGTAATTAATTTTATCCTGCTAGATTGATTGCAATCTATGGATTGATGCAACTAAAAGCTTTGTAACTGGAGACTTGTGATTTTGCTATCAGATGTGCTTAGCAGCTCGTGCGATCGCAGTCGGCATTTTTCCAGTTTTTCCCGCTCCTATGGTGCTGCTATGGGTCATCCTCCTTTACAGTCTCAGGGTACGGAACCCTTTCCACAGTCTTTCCGAACCCATGAGGTATTGATGCCTCTACCGGATGTGCTTTGGAAAATCGAGCGTGGCGTTGTGCGAACCACGACTTGGAGTGAAGAAGGCGCGATCACAACTTTAGGTTTTTGGGGGCCAGGTGATGTGGTGGGTCGTTGTTTATCGACTCTCAACCCTTATCAAATGGAGTGCCTAACAGATGTCCAAGTCAGTGGTTTGCGATCGCATCTGTGGGCACCCACCTTAGAAGCCATCTTGCGCCACGCTCAACATACCGAAGAACTCTTAAATATTGCCAACTGCCAACGAGTGCCCGTGCGCTTAATCCGGCTGTTACTCTGGCTAGAGCAGAAGTTTGGGCAAGCGGCCTCAGACATACCAGACGGTCGCCTGATCGATTTGCGGCTCACCCACCAAGTGCTTGCAGAAGCCACAAATACCACGCGGGTCACAGTAACTCGGCTACTCAGTCAGCTCAATCGGCAAGGCAAAATTAAGCGATCGCGGGGTCGCCTGATTTTATTACCCTCTTTATCATTGCTAGATTAAGACTAGGGATCAGGCCGTCATTGTTGTGGGAGCCACTTAAGCCATGCTGAAGCGATCGCTGATCAGTCTTCTGGCTGTGATTATCATGGTCTGTCAAGGGTTATCGGGCTGTGCAGTGCCACGGGTCAGCGCCGAAGATCGGTTGTTCCTCGATCGCTCTTTAGAATTTGTGGGTGCTTACCCCTTACCTACCGAAGTTAATCATCA
>CBIHQL010000753.1:0-2192 GCA_966211855.1 uncultured bacterium | reverse complement strand
GGGGCGAGATCAGGCGACTCGCACAGAGCTGTTTGCAACCACCTCTTTGCTCAACCGCAATGGAGCCCGACCAGATAATGCTGTGACAGGGCCAGATGATCGGGGTTTGTGGTGGCCTGCCCTACCACCGCGCCCAACCGTAGATGAGATGGAGCAGCGAAAACGTCTCGGCGAAAAAATTAGTACCCCACAGATCATGAAGACCGTGGAGTACGAAATCAGCTATCAGACAGGCGATCGCTCAGTCACAGCTCCGACCAACTATGATGTCTATCGCCAAGTGGTCAAGGCATTACCCAACAACACCCCTCTAGAGTTGACGCTAGGTGTAGATGAGAAGTCGGTAACTAAGGCCGAGCCGCAATCTTGAAACTCAAGCGATCGCCGCTCAGGTGTCTCTGAGAAAGAGCAAACCCTACTTTGACTTGACTTTGACCTTGGTTTTTGACTTAACCTTGTCGCCCTTGACCTTGACTTTTTCGCTGTACTTATACTCGTAATCGCTCGTGCTGGTGATGCTGCCCTCGCTGATGCCGACCTCTTTGTAGTCTAAAATCAGGCGGCTAACTTCATAGGTTGCCAGATTTTCATCATTGACATTAATCACTTGCACCACCTGACCCGGCGTAGCTGCGATCGCTGGTGCCAGGTTAGTGCTAAAAACTTGAACAGTGCGATTTACCATCGCAAAGCTGCCGTTCACAAAGGAGTTGGTATAGACACAGTTTTGGGGAAGCGTCGGAAGGCCCGCAACCTGGAAACTGCTTGCGTTAATCATTTGTGAACTGCTGAGGAACGTTACTCGCTGCTCACTATAGCTAGAACCAGTAACCTGGGTGAAATAATCGTAAGCTCTAGTGTTGGTATCGATTAGACCATCTTGATTCGCATCAATGCCATAGATCGTACGCACAACACCGTATTGGCTGGGTTGGTCAGGCAGAACGAGGGTAATGGCAGCGTTATCGGAGAGCAGATCGCACTCAGTGTAACCGATGAGCTGATTTTGAGAATTGAACAACCGGATGACAACGCGATCGCCAGGATTCAGACCACGAATGAATTTCGCTTTAGATTTGAGCTTATATTTGCCGTCTTTTCCTTTAATCTTGCCCTTCAAGTTGTAGCGGAAGTCGCCAACTAAGCGTTCTGCCAAATAAGTGTTAGAGCGCTTGGCCTTCAAAGAAATTCGAGCCGTGACATGCGAGAGCGTTCCCTGGGGTTGCAAAATGGTTAAGCCAAAATGGCCCCGGTGAGCGTCTAGATCCTTTTTAGCGATCTGAACTGTCTGGCTAGAGCTTGTCTGAGTAGCCACAACATCTGTTTCGCTATTCGACCCCACCGCTGTAAAAGCTTGAACACTGGGAATGCCGCAACTACCTAAAGCGATAGCAGAAGCCATGGTCATTAAGGAAGCTCGCTGCCACAAGGAACGGCGAGCTAGAGAAGTGCCACGCATAGAGTTCTTCATAGAGTAATGTCAGCAGGTGAAAGAGCACGAACAGGTTAACTTTTACGCCCGAGATCATCTCAGCCGGACGTGATTCCACCTACTAGACGGCCTCGACAAAATCCGAAGTTCCCCGGAAGCACAAATATGTTTTAAAGGTAAAAAATTCACCGCGTCTCTTGACGAAGATGCTCGTTAATAGCTATGGCGCAAGGCGAGCTTTTTTGAGGCGAGTAGTTTCATACCACTCAGCGATCGCAGGCACCCAAGCTTGGAAGTGAGGCCAAATTAGCTCACAAAGCTTCTGGGCTTCCAGTTGCGCATCTGCTTTCCACCTGAGGTCGATCAAATGCATCAGCGATCGCACGTTGGCAGACATCACCCAATGTTGCCGCACATCAAAGGGAATTAAGCTGCGGGCATGTTCTTCTGAGAAGCCTTGCTCAATCCGCAGTTTGTAGCGTTCACAAGCCGCAAAACACCACTCTAAATCTTCTTTTCGTAGTTCTTCGGTATATTCGTAACGCTTCCCTTGGCGATCGGTGTAAGACCCTAAGGGACGCAAATAGAAAACGTCTTCTAGATCTCGCTTCCCCCCTACCACATCAATAATTCGCTGTCCGGTATAACGAAAAGATTGGACATCAAAACTCACGCCTACACGATGAGTTCGGATTTGCTGCATGGTGGAGTGGGGAAACCAGCCGCAGTTGAGAATGATTTGGGGGTGTTCTAGGGGGCC
>CBIHQL010000752.1:0-2199 GCA_966211855.1 uncultured bacterium | reverse complement strand
AAGAAGCGCGCTCGTCGGCCTCATCCTGCTCATGACTCTGCTCTACAAGCGTTTCAAACCCCATCGCTAGCTCACCAACGCAAAATGGAGCAGTATCTGGCCTCAGGTGACCCCATCTTGATGGCTGAAGCTCAACGCGCTCTGCCCATTTCACCGCCTTTAGCAGCAGAACTACCTTTGCAATCTACATTGCTGCCACCTCAGGCGAATCATTCACCTCCACCGCCGCGATCTCAGACTGTAGAGAATATGCCCAATGTTTTGCGAGATGCGATCGCTGACTTGGGAGATATTTTGGCTCAGATTCAAATCCATCAAAAACGCTTAGGCTGGACGGGAGAGCAGATTCAGGCAGCACTACGCAATCTATTTCAAAAAACCAGTCAAGCTCGATTAACAGACACAGAGTTAATGCAATGGCTGCAATGGCTCAAAAGCTGTGGCTCTATTTAACCCTCGTTTATCCCTCTTGTTGAGAATCTCTAAAATAGGGAAATCTCTCTGTTTTGCTCATCGTCGGTGCCTGCTTTTAGCCAAACGCGATTTATAACATGCTGTTTTGCGATCGAGCTTGCTGATAGAACTGTAATAGTGAAATCAAGATGAAATTTTCTCAGATCTTGCGAGAGAAAACTTGAGTCTGTCGTAAGCGTGAAGGCAGCATCACTATAAAAAGTTATAGTGAATTGGCTAGGAATTGGAAGCATGAAGAGAGAGCGTAAAGCTAAGCAGATGTCGCGTTCTCAATCTCTATCCGAACAGAGGTCTGAGTTGGAGAGTTTTGAGAGCCATCTAGAGGGAACCTATGAATTTAGAGATATCTACAGCTTGGTCTAAGATCCAGGGTATGGTTAATGGCGCGATCGCCTTACTACCCAATATTGGCTTAGCACTCATTGTCTTTTTTATTTTCGTGTTGGTCGGAAGTTGGATTAAACGCTTAGTTAAGCGGTTAACTCGCAATCGCCGCCAAGCTCGCAACCTGGGTATGGTACTGGGTCGCTTAGCCCAAGGACTGACAATCTTATTGGGGTTGTTTATAGCGCTATCTATTGTCATTCCTACCTTTAAGGCAGGTGATTTAGTACAACTACTAGGGATTAGTGGGGTCGCGATCGGTTTTGCGTTCCGAGATATCCTGCAAAACTTCTTGGCAGGGATTTTGATTCTATTGACTGAGCCATTTCAAATTGAAGATCAAATTGTATTTAAGGACTTTGAAGGCACAGTTGAAAATATTGAAACCCGGGCCACGACTATCAGAACCTATGATGGTCGCCGGATTGTGATTCCCAATGCTGAGTTATTTACTAATTCAGTCACAGTAAACACAGCCTTTGACAATCGTCGTTTGCAATATGACGTGGGTATTGGTTACGGAGACGATATTGATCGAGCTAAACAATTAATTCTAGAGGCGATCGCCAGCGTGGATGGGGTTTTGAGTAACCCCGCACCAGATGTCTTGGTCATGGAGCTAGCAAGCAGTTCTGTCAATCTTCGTGCCCGTTGGTGGATTCAACCGCCTCGTCGGGCAGATGCGCTGGACAAGCAGGATCAGGTGCTGACTGCGATCAAGAATAAATTAACTGCCAATGGCATTGATCTTCCTTTCCCAACTCAACAGATTCTTTTCCACGATCAAACCGAGGAAACTGATGGCGATCGCTCTCGTCAGCGCGAAGGTTGGCCTGCGGGAAGTGAGATACCCAAACCTCGTAGCATCAGCGGTTCTTTGCGGCAGTTAGCAGAAATGCGAACCCAGCGAAATGGCAACAATCATACTCAATCAACTGGTTGAAGTAGCACTCCGAGCTATCTCTCCGGCTGTCAATGATCCGTTTACAGCAATCCGTTGTATTGATCGGCTTGGTGCTGGGCTGTCTCGTCTCGCGCAAAAAGATTTTCCCTCTCCCTATCGCTATGACTCAAAAGGCAATCTGCGGATGATTGCTGAGGGAGTTACATTTGAGGCGTTAGTAGATGCTGCTTATAACCAAATTCGACAATATGCCCGGTCAGATGCTGCGGTGACAATTCGCATGTTAGAGGCGATCGCGACTATCTCTTCTTACGCCCGTGATCCTAAGCACCGAGCTGTTTTGCGTCGTCATGCCGAAATGATTTTTCGAGGTAGCCGTGACGGGTTACCAGAAGAACTAGATCGACAAGCTGTAGAGCGGCAATATGACAATATTA
>CBIHQL010000751.1:0-2200 GCA_966211855.1 uncultured bacterium | reverse complement strand
ATCGTTGATAAAACCGTCCAAAATTGCAACGGATTATCAATTCCCGTGAGGCACATTCCCCAAGGTTCAAGGAGCTGTTTCAAGGTGGCAAGAATAATTGGATCATCATCGACTGCTAGAACCGTCCAAGAGCGGAGAGCTTGTTGAGACTCTCTTACACGGTGTAGAACTTCAGCGTCAAAGTCCTGCGTTTTTGAAGAATTGAGAACGCTTTCATCTGTTTCCACCGGAGCCGAGAAATTGAGAATATCACCCAAACGTTGAACCAGCGATCGCACTTCTTCGGCTGGTAATTCGGCTTGTCCTTCAAAGTGTTTTTCTAGCTGTCGAGCGATCTGGGTGCCTTCATCGCGATCGAACATCCCTAGAACACCTGCTAGCTTATGAGCAGCACTTTCCGCAGCCGATTGCAGTTCCATCGATAACGGGTCAGTATGGATGGCTTGTTGCAGCACTGCAAATCGTTCTTCCATTAATCCGCGATACTGTTGCCAAAGTTGTGCCAGTTGGTTGTCATAGGGCTGTGTTGAGGGTTCTTGATTGGCCTCAATTCCCTCGCGCAATCGATATCCCAACCCATAGACGTTCTCAATCCAATTAATGGCACCTGCTGCTTTTAGCTTCTGTCGCAAACCTTTAATGTGAGATTTGACACTCTCCTCCTGGGGCGGATCGTCAAACGTCCAAAGATGCTCGATGATATCTCCACAACTAAAAACGCGAGTTGAATGACGGAGAAATAACTCGAGCAAACTATATTCTTTGGGCGTTAGCGGCAGGAGTTTCTCGGCATAAGTCACTTGACACGATCGCGGATCGAGCTGTAATTTGCCAACCGTCAAAACTGTACTTGCTGCTACTGTTCCCCGCCTCAATAAGGCTCTCACTCGGGCTTGTAGCTCTCCTAAATCGATCGGCTTGGCTAAGTAGTCATCGGCTCCTGAGTCTAATCCTCGAATCCGGTAGGTGCTGTCATCTTTGGCAGTCATTAACAAAATGGGGGTTCCACAACCGCGATCGCGGATTTTTTGGCAGAGCGTGATCCCATCCAGTTTCGGCAGCCCGACATCAATCACAATCAAGTCATAGGGTGTGCCCTCAACGCATTCCCACCCGATCACGCCATCCTCTGCTGTATCGACTGCATAATGATGTTCGCTCAGCGATCGCCTAATTGCGTCTGCCACAATTACATCATCTTCAACCACTAAAACCCGCATACCGATCGCTCACCTACCCGTAAAGTGATTGTAAGTAAGTCGTACTGGGTCTTCAATCATTCTTACAAGAACACAACAATCGAGCAATGCCTTTAGAAGGGTAAACTTTGCTGATGGTTCTGTAAGCTTTGCGAATTCCCTCTAACAGCCAATAGGGAACTCTCCATCTTAAGGGTGACACTAGGGGCCGATACAACCAGTAATAGGCTCGCTTGAGATGTTGCCATTTCCAGCAGGGGTCTCGGTGCAAAAAGTCTGATATATCAACAACTAGCCCTCTACCATTTTTCATCATCACATTGCGCCCATGGACATCATGCGGATAGAGACCACGGCTACGAGCATAGGCTAATGCCTGGTCAATATCCAAAATGACTTGCTTAGGAATGCGTAACCCTCGATGCAAGCATTCATACAGCGTCATACCTTCCAGCCGTTGGAGCACCAAGAATTGCTCTCCAGCATAAAAACACGTAGAGAAGGCAGAATGAGAGCCAATACGACGATAAACTTCTACTTCCTGTTCAAAGCCCGGACGGCCCGGTGCATAGAGCTTCACCACCTGATGAGGATAGCTAGGATGGTAGAAGACCGCAGCATAGTTGCCAGCTCCGAGAAGTTGCCAAGGGTGGGGGATGACATCAACTGACACCGGATCGTGAGGGTCAATACTCTGGATAATAACGTTAGGCAAGAGTTGCTGTTGGATCAGCTGAATCAGTGGGAGTAAAGAGGACTCGGAGCTTGGATAACCCTGAACTCCGTTAATAGAATCAGCCAAGGATCGGAATTGCGGGTGAGAGGGCATGATCGGCAATGACTGAGTAGAGTAAGTAGTTAATTACTACAAGCCAGGACTGCCAGATTTCGGAATCAAGTTCCCTAGCGGCCCGATAGAGTAAGTCGAACTGAGCAGGTATTAGGAATGGTCGTTCTAGATTTCCCAATTTAGAACTCTCCCATCGGCTTCTTACAAAAAC
>CBIHQL010000750.1:0-2201 GCA_966211855.1 uncultured bacterium | reverse complement strand
ACGCTGTCCCCTTCACTGAGGGTGAGCAGAGCCATAAACTGAGCTTGCATATCGGTTGGGAAGCCTGGATAGGGTAGCGTTTCAATGTCAGTTGCGACATTTCGCTCTCCAGACCGAACCCGTACCCGGTTAGGAGCCTCAACCGTCACCAAAGCGCCGATCGCCTGCAACTTCGCAATCACAGCCGTGAGATGATCGGGCACCACCGGAAATAGGCTGATATCAGAAGGTGTCATCGCACCCGCGACCAAGAAAGTGCCAGCTTCAATCCGATCAGGCACGATCGAGTAGTCGGTGCTATGCAGGCTAGGCACTCCAGAAATCACAATTGTATTGGTGCCAGCGCCTCGAATCCGAGCCCCCATTGCCCGACAGAAGTTAGCTAGATCGACCACTTCTGGTTCTTGGGCAGCATTTTCTAAAATCGTTTCGCCATCGGCTAAGGTTGCCGCCATCATCAATGTCTCGGTAGCCCCAACACTGGGATAGTCGAGATAAATGCGTGCTCCCTTCAGGCGACGGCTAGGCCCAGTCACATAAGCGTGGACAGTGCCGTGGTCGATATGTACATCAGCTCCCATCGCTTGCAAGCCGCGAACATGCAAATCAACGGGACGGGCGCCAATGGCACAACCACCCGGTAAAGGCACTCGTGCGACTCCTTGGCGAGCCAGCAGCGGCCCAATTACAAAGAAACTAGCGCGTAACTGACTGACCAGTTCATAAGGCGCTTTAGATTGCCCAATATGGCTGGCGTTGACGTCAAGAACATCCCCATGTTGCTCAATTTTGATCCCTAAGGCTGCCAAAATCTCTCTCATGCGTGAGACATCAGCGAGTGAGGGAACATTGCGAATTCGGCAATCTTGAGGGCAAAGCAGGGCACCTGCCATGACGACCAGTGCCGAGTTTTTGGCACCGCTGATTTTGACATCGCCCTTGAGAGAAGACTTACCCCAGATCTGAAGTACTGACTTGTTTTCTTCAGGTGAAGCGTTGGCGTTTGGCAGTCTGTGAGAGGGAGTAATGGGTCTGTCCTCCAGAGTCAATTTAATACTTCTCTAAGAAACTTACAAATTTGGTTTGATTCTACCGGAAACATTTCAGATGTCCAGAACTCTGAGGTGGTATTATTGATACCAAGCCAGTCCTCAGTAGAAAATTGCATCTAATTTTTTGAACTGGCAAGTTGACAACACCGGCGATCCTCATTAGGATAGTAAATCGCGGCCTGTGCTGCACAAAACAAACAAGCGGAACTGGCGGAATTGGTAGACGCGCTAGATTCAGGTTCTAGTGTCTGCAAAGACTTCCGGGTTCAAGTCCCGGGTTCCGCATTAGACGGTAGCCAGACTAATCTACTTCAGTAGAATTCCCAAAAGCCAATCGAACCTTACGTGTTTGCTTGGCTTTTGTAGTACGTATTTCCATACATTAGATTTCTCTTTGCCGCTGACTCTTGTATGTAAGTAACGCAATACTCAGCTGCAAAATCTGAATAGATCTAGTTATGGGTTAGGGCTTTTTTGTGACAAAAATCAAATAGAAGCTATGTTGACCAGTGTGCAAAATCCGCTTGTAAAACAGATGCGTAAGTTGCAGCGGGCCAGAGAGCGTCGTTAGCAGCAATTGTTTCTCTTGGAGGGGACGCACTTGCTAGAAGAAGCTTGTGCGGCTGATTACCCCCTGACGACTCTGTGTTGCACGCCTGAATGGCAAGCAAGTCATGCCGACCTTTGGCAACGAGCCAGTCAACAAGCCCAACGCACCGAGTTAGTTAGCGCTGACGTGCTGAAAGCGATCGCCACCACCGTTGAGCCAGATGGAGTCGTGGCAACTGCTTTGCGGATGGGTGAGGCGAGCGAGTTACCCCAATTGCAAAGCTTAGGTTTAGCCCTCGAAACCATCCAAGACCCCGGCAACCTAGGAACCATTATTCGGGCGGCAGCAGCAGCGGGTGCAGAAGGTTTGTGGTTGAGTGCCGATAGCGTTGATCTCGATCACCCCAAAGTGTTGCGGGCCTCGGCAGGTCAATGGTTTCGCTTACCAATGGCAGTAAGTCCTGATCTGAAAACCGTGATTGCCGATTGTCAGCAGCGGGGTATGCAAGTAGTGGCAACTTTGCCAGAGGCGACCCGCAGCTACTGGGAAATTGACTGGCAGCGCCCTACGTTGATTTTGTTAGGTAATGAAGGGGCAGG
>CBIHQL010000749.1:0-2202 GCA_966211855.1 uncultured bacterium | reverse complement strand
TCTGGCGGGGACGGGAAACCGTCTAGCTAAGAGTCGATGAAGCAAGAATCTCCGCTTATACCCGAAGGGTTAGGGGGAGAGCGTCAAATTTTGATGTTTGGGATTTATATTGACTCTACCTCTGACCTAGCCGAGGGCGATCGCGGCTGTTGAGGGTCGGGCAAATGTTGAATAAACCATTGACTCGCCAACCAGATAACTTCCTGAAGTGCTCCCTGTTCTCGAAAGTCGTGGGTGGCTTGGGGAATCAGTTCTAGCCTTGCTTCTGTCTGGAGGTGCGCCAAAGCATCTTGGTTGGTGCAGAGGGCAGAGAGGTCGGCGGCTCCTACGATTAAAAGCGTGGGAGATTGAATGTGGGTTAACAACTCGGCAGATAAAGCCAACCAGCAGCCACGGGCTACGATCGCCTCAATCGGGGTTGCAACCGTAGCAGCAGCGGTTAAGGCAGCAGCTCCACCTGTATCGATGCCTAAATAGGTAATTTTCAAATGGCGGGTGTGTGGATGTTGAGCTAGCCAAGTTGTGACTGTTTGCAAGCGGCGAGCTAACCAACCCACACCAAAGCGGAACTGATGAGTGCGGCGATCGATCGCGAGTTCGTCGGGAGTCAGCCAGTCGAGGGTTAAGGTAGCTAGCCCAGCCTGTCGCAACTGTTGAGTCAGAGAAGGTTGACTTGGATGAGAGATTGGGCGACAACGACCCTCGACCACGACTACAATCCCTGTGGCAGCAGTAGGAATAATCAGTTCTCCAGCCAGAGTGACGGAATCTGCAACAACGCTAACAAAGCCCTCTCCAGTGTTTCTGGGTAATCTGTTATTCACGGTCGATCCTCTCCAGCAATAAACATAGGTTGATGAGAGAAAATGAGCTGGTGCGAGTGAATGACCTGAAAAAGAGAACCAAACTAACAGCCCAGACAGATCAACACTCTTGTTTTTAGCCTAGGAGAAATTGAAGAATCTATGCAGCTCCCACTGCGATCGCTTCAGCAGCCTCTAGAGGTTTGAGATGGATCAAGTTTATTTTCGGTTTTATGCAGAACTCAATGATTTCCTACCGCCCACCAAACAGCAGGTGTGGTTTGAGCACCGTCTGAAAGAGCGGGGATCGGTCAAAGATACGATTGAAGCGTTGGGGGTTCCGCATCCAGAAGTTGATTTCATCTTAGCCAATGGGGAGTCAGTTGGCTTCTCTTATTTGATACAACCCGGCGATCGCATTAGTGTTTATCCTCGGTTTACGGGGTTAGAGATTGCGGCAGAGTCTTTGGTGCATCCTGTTCCTCTGGCTGAACCTCGGTTTGTGCTCGATTTACATTTGGGTAAACTTGCAACTTATTTACGTCTACTAGGTTTTGATGTCTGGTATCAAAACGATTATGATGACGACACCCTAGCCAGCCTTTCTAGTCAAGCTCAGCGAATTTTGTTAACTCGCGATCGCGCCTTACTCAAGCGGAGCATTGTTACTTATGGTTATTGGGTACGAGCTACATATCCAGAGCCACAAGTCATCGAGATTTTGCAGCGCTTCGATCTCTGGCAGCAAATTGCTCCCTTTCAACGCTGTTTGAGCTGTAATGGTTGGTTGGAATCAGTGCCGAAAGCAGCTATTAGCGATCGCCTGCCTCCTTTAACTCAGCAATATTATGACGAGTTTTCTCGCTGCCAGAGCTGTGACAAGATTTATTGGAAAGGGGGGCACTACGAGCGGATGCAAGGATTTGTCGATCAGATTTTGCAGCTCAAACAAACCTCGACCAGTGATTGCAACTCTCAGCGTTAGCGTATGATGATTCGTCCTTATCAAAGTTCTGATGCCCCAGCTTTGACTGATCTGTATCAAGATGCCGTATGGGAGATTGGAGCGCAGGCTTATGATGCGGCTCAGGTAGAGGCGTGGGCAGCAGCAGTGCAAGATCTGGAGTGGTTTCAGCGATCGCTAGAGCAGGGGGTGACGTTGGTGGCGATCGCTGAAGGTCAAATTGCGGCGTTTGGGCAGTTACATCCCCTCGACCATGTGGCATTTTTGTATACAGCTAGCCGATTTGCCCGCCAAGGTTATGCCACAGAAATTTACCGACGCTTAGAGGCTCATGCACGGCAGCACAGCGTTAAGAAGATATACACTGAAGCTAGCCGCATCTCTAAGTTTTTCTTCCTCAAAAAAGTATATAAAGCCGTTGAGGTAGAGTGGGTT
>CBIHQL010000748.1:0-2205 GCA_966211855.1 uncultured bacterium | reverse complement strand
CACTTTAATCTCTATCCACAACCATCTACCCGTTGCATCTCATGTCCCGTTGGTGGTGACAGTACAAGATCAGGTGGTTAAGCTGACCGGACATCTGGCAAAGCAAAATTCTCAATGGCAAGCGTTTGAGACAGGTGAATCTTTAGCGGTGTTTACTGGGCCTCACGCCTACATCGCGCCTGCGCTCTACGAAAAACAAGAGAGCGTGCCAACCTGGAACTATATTGCAGTTCATGCTTACGGAGTGCCCCGACCGATTACCCTGAGCGACTCACGAGAACTCATGGACAAAATGATTCATGAAATGATCAACACCTATGGCCCTGATTACATGGCTCAGTGGCACAGTCTGTCTGATCATTTTCAAGAATCGATGATGAATGGCATTGTTGGCTTTGAAATGACTGTCACCCGACTGGAAGGAAAATATAAACTCAGCCAAAACCGCAGCCATACCGATCAGCAAACTGTAGCCTTGACGTTGCTCCAAAGTTCTGACCCGCAGGCTCAAGCGGTGGGTGCGGCGATGCAGCAAAATCTTGAAAGTTGTTCACCACAATAGGCCAGGGTGCTTGGTGAATTTTAAGAGATCGGCAAAAAGAGAGCAGGTTAAAGGATGGAAATAGAGATTGTCCCTTGTTCGTCAGAGCATATTGAAAAGTTAGTCGCAGGTGCAGAGGCTTTCCTGGCTGAATACGGGTTGCATGTGATGGATGGATATTTGCCGTTTCCAGGGGCGCTTGAGTACACCTTAGATCTGATGCAAGCTGAGCAAGTTTGGCACCCGTGGCTACCGTATCTGTTCCTCTTTCGTCCTGAGCAAGCAGTGGTTGGGTTTGGCGGCTTTAAAGCAGTTCCTGGCCCCGATCGCGTGGTTGAGATCGGTTATTCGGTTGCGCCTAGTTATCAAAATAAAGGGGTTGCCACGTTTGCGGCGCGCCAGTTGATCGAAGTTGCCTTTACTTCTGGCTTAGTCGATTGCGTTCACGCCCATACCTTAGCTGAGCCAAGTGCCTCAACGCGGGTGCTAGAAAAATGCGGGATGACCAAAACAGAGGAACTGGTTGATCCAGAAGATGGGCAATTGTGGCGATGGGAGATTTATAGAGCTGAGGCTGGCTCTGAATCGTGACTCGCAGGTTGTGTAGAGCAATGCCTGCCTTCTCACAGAACTTGCTCTACACAAAATCGAGTGATTAGCGCTTGTTGATGCTGCGAGCCATGTTGCGGAACATGTCCATGCTGTTATCGGTGCGACGACGTTCTGCGATCGCCTCGTTATTGAGGTTGATAGATTCAGACGTGGTTGTAGGCGCTGGATTGACGATCTCTCCTTGAGCTTTAGAGAGTTGTACTTTTTTCTCTAGAGCTGAGATTTCGCTGATCATCTCTTTCACTTCTACACCCGCTACTTTGGGGAAGGTGCGGCGAAGCTTAGAAGGCGTGCGCATATACTCGATATTGCCTAAGGTTTTGGCTTCGTCATCGCTGAGGAAGAAGGCTTTAGACGCTGGTTGAGGCTGGCGAACTACCTGATTAGCGCTGGCCTCATTGTTGGTTGCACCGTTAGCCGATGCAGAGGAGGTTTCTTCAACTTGAGGTTTAGACCCGAAGAAACCACGAATAAATCCCGTCATGACCTTCTTGTATCCCTTTGTATCTTAGTATTACGACATGTAACACCTTATCAGAATTCTTCTGCGTCTAGAAGCAGAGGTTTGTCATTATTACCCTTTAATTGAGTGCTACTTCAACCTCAAACTTGAAGGGCGATCGCAATGGTGATTTTGCGGATGATGCCTCCCTTTCAACCCTCAAAAATGCATAAACTTGCCATCGTGACCCTAGAAAATCAATGACAAGATCAGGCTAAGAACAAAGGAAGAAGCAACGAGGTTGTTATGTTAAGCGGTCACACGAACGATTTAGGATTAGTCAAAATCGTCTATCTCAAAACCAAAGTCAACGCAAAAATCGAGCTACTCGCATTCCGCATGTATGCAGACGGTCATCTAGAACGCAATCAATAACGCTAAGGGATGGATATAGATTGAGATCACATTTAGTTCTACGAAAAAGCCTCTCCCACGAGAGGCTTTTGTATTTGAGCCAAGTTTAAGTAATTGATAAAGTTGGCGATCGCTAGGGTTCTTCGAGCCGTCGGGGTAAAGGTTGTAAATCGGGAAGCTTGAGGGGTTCCAATTC
>CBIHQL010000747.1:0-2209 GCA_966211855.1 uncultured bacterium | reverse complement strand
GTTCTGCCGTCACCACCACTTGATGCAACGACTCCAGCCGGGTTGATGTCTGGCTCATGGCTTATCTACCAAAGAGATTGAATTAGCGACCGTAATAGACCCGTGCGTTGTTAATATCAAACCCTTTGAGATAACGAGTCCAATTTCGGGCTGAATCATAGCTGGCAAACGGTCCCACGGCTAAATGCTGACCATAGGGTTTTTCGCGTTTGAGCACTTCTACCCGCAAATCACCTCGCAAGCGGCTCACCTGCTCTTGAATCAGAGGAATCGTGCGATCGCCTGCTGGAATCACGACATAGTAAGCTTTTGCAGTTTGTAGGCGCTGACTACCTGAACCTGAAACTTGAGCAATTTCTGCCCGAATCCCTTGCGCTTGCAATTCTTGGGCACGACGCTGAGCATTGGTTTGGTTATAAAACTGCCCTGCTTGAATTACAGTCCGACCATCATATTGCTTACGAAACGCGGTTGGCTCCACACGCTTGACTTGATCGAGCATTAAAGAGCTATTGCCATTTACATACACCAAAAAAGTTTCCGCCGCAGGCACCGAGTTCGATCGCGGCAGGGCGCTAGGTGGAGGGGCGATCGGAGCGGTGGGTGCTGCGAAATCAGGTTGTGGTGCTAGTTCTGGGCTAGGCTCTAATCTCGGCAACGTGGGGTTGCGCGGCACAATCACAGGGGGCAAATTATCAGGGGCGGGCTGAGGCGCTTGAAAATCAAATTCTTTAGCAGCGACTAGCTCAGAGGTAGCAACGGGTTGTTGATCAATTAGCTCAGCCGCTGTTGCGCTTTTTAGGCCACTACCACCCCACACCAAGAGCAACGGCAACAGTAAGCCCATTCGCACCTTGGTTCTGGTAGATACCTCTTTATTTCCAAACAGGTCAGGCATAATCATCGCGATCGCAACCTTAATAATGTTCATCTGTGAGAATGCACAAATCGAGAACAGTTCCTGACACCTGGCTTCAACCTGTTGGCTCAACCAGACTTGACTTGTTTTCTAAAAATTTGCGGCTAGTTTATCACAGCGCGATCGCAACCCCAGCAACTTCACCAAGATTCTTCAGCCACCTCGGCCTATCACTCATTCATTCGACTGTCGTTTAAGTAACAAATTTCACCGAGCCACCTATATTCAGAGAGTGCTAGCCTAGGAGAGTTAGCTTATTTTCTTCGGCAGTATTGGCAGTCCATGAACAAAGTTGTGGTAGGGCTTTCGGGTGGAGTTGATAGTTCTGTAACCGCCGCTGTCCTCCATCGGCAAGGATATGATGTGGCGGGGCTTACCCTTTGGCTCATGAAAGGTAAAGGTCAATGCTGCTCAGAAGGCATGGTGGATGCTGCGCGGTTGTGTGAAGAATTAAGCATTCCCCACTACATTGTCGATACTCGCGACTTGTTTCAAGCCAACATCGTTGATTACCTTGTGTCTGGCTACAGCGAAGGAATCACGCCATTGCCTTGCTCGCAGTGTAATAAAGCTGTGAAGTTTGGCCCGATGTTGCAATACGCCAAAGAGGAACTGGGCATCGACAAAATTGCTACCGGTCATTATGCTCGTGTGCGCTACGACGAAACTACCGGACGCTATCAACTGCAACGGGCGATCGATCGCAGCAAAGATCAAACCTATTTTCTTTACGACCTCAACCAAGAAATTCTCGGCGCAGTGTTGTTCCCTTTAGGCGAGCACACCAAAACTGAAACCCGGCAAATTGCTGCTGAGTTTGGCTTACATACGGCTGAGAAACCTGAAAGCCAAGATTTGTGCCTGATTGAAGCCCACGGCTCTATGCAAAAGTTTCTGGATCAGTACATCACCCCGCAAAAAGGCGAAATTGTTGATCAAGACGGTCGGGTTTTAGGTGAGCATGAAGGCGTGCATCATTACACCATCGGTCAACGCAAAGGCTTAGGGATTGCGGCAGCTCAACCGTTGTATGTCATCGGGTTAGATGCGATGCGTAATCGAGTCATTGTGGGCGATCGCACTCATGCCCAAAACCCCGAATGTACGGTGCAGCGCGTTAACTGGGTTTCGATCGCGGCTCCCAGTGCGCCAATTCGTGCTGAAGTGCAAATTCGCTATCGATCGCCTGCTGTCCCCGTCACGGTAATCCCGCTAGAAACCATTGATGGGAATGCCCGTGTCAAACTCGTGTTTGATGAGCCGCAGTTCAGCATTACCCCAGGTCAAGCC
>CBIHQL010000746.1:0-2209 GCA_966211855.1 uncultured bacterium | reverse complement strand
ACCGTCACCCTGCGAGATGCGAACAACAATATCGTGGCGACAACCACCACCGATGGCAGCGGTAACTATCAATTTACCAACCTCTCTGCTGGCAACTATACCGTCACTGTCACACCATTAGCTGGGTTTCAACTCACGACGGGTAATGCCGATCGCCCTCTGACCTTGGCCCAAAGTCAAATCATCACAGATGTTGACTTTGGTTTACAGGCAGGTCAACCTAATCTCCGCTTGGTGAAACGAATTACCAATGCACAACGGTCAGGTAGCGCCATTGGAGGTGTTAATTTCGGTTCAGTCGTTAATGATCCCAATGATCAAAATGATGATGCGACGGGTTGGTCACAGATCCCGCTGACAGGTGTATTAAATATCCCTAATACCACGCCACTGCAAGCAGGAGATGAAGTGACATATACGATCTACTTCCTCTCAGATGGCAATGCACCGACAATCAGCGCTAATCTTTGCGATCAAATTCCTAATGGAACAACCTTTATCCCTAACAGCACCGAAGTGAGAATTGGGAATACACCCTTCACAACGGGCGATCGCTTCTTCTCTCCCTTAGCACCCCTCCCGGCAGATAATCCCTGCACCAATGCTACAAACCCCAATGGCTCTCTGCTCGTCAATTTGGGCGATCTCTCAAATACGGCGGGTAACAACTTTGGGTTCGTGCGATTCCGAGTTCGCATTAACTAGATTGGCATCCAAGATGATCTGATCAAATATCCTGGCGATCGCAGCTTAATCAACTGCTAAACGACCATTAACCCAAAGCTGAACTCAAGCTTAATCTCAGCCCCGTATTTTTCGTTAAGGAGGCGTTGATTTACCTGCGGGTGAGGAGTTTTTTCATGCTGCGTTTGTTCAGGCTAGGATTGCTAGCAAGTACCGTGTTAGCAGTATTGCCGATGAGCGAGATGAAAGCTGCAACTTTAACTGGGCAACCTCCCATCGTGATTGGGCATCGAGGGGCGAGTGGTTTGCGACCGGAGCATACCTTAGCGGCTTATGAATTGGCGATCGCGCAAGGAGCTGATTACATTGAGCCTGACTTGGTTGCCACCAAAGACGGGGTCTTGGTAGCCCGTCACGAAAATGAGATTTCTGGCACCACAGATGTGGCTGATCGGCCCGAATTTAGCGATCGCAAAACGACTAAAACCATTGACGGGGTGACCTATACCGGATGGTTCACTGAAGACTTTACTTTGGCAGAACTGAAGACGCTGCGAGCGAAAGAGCGAATTCCTGAGCTGCGTCCGGGTAACACGGCTTTTAATGGGCAGTTTGAAGTTCCGACCCTGCAAGAAGTGATTGACTTGGCCCAGCGCAAGAGTGCTGAGCTAGGACGCACCATTGGCATTTACCCCGAAACCAAGCACCCTAGCTACTTCGACTCAATTGGTCTGTCTCTCGAAGAACCTCTAGTCGAAACCCTAAACCAGAACGGCTACGTCGGCCTGAATGCTCCAGTATTTATCCAGTCATTTGAGGTGGGCAACCTCCAGCAACTCAATCAACTCACCGATGTGCCTTTGGTGCAGTTATTTGGGGGTGCTACTGAGCGACCTTACGACTTTGTGTTGAGCGGAGATACTCGCACTTATGGCGATTTAACCAAGCCTGATGCTCTGACCGCGATCGCCTCCTACGCTAACGGCATTGGCCCCTCTAAGCGCTTGATTGTCCCTGCTACCACTGTTGACCAAAACCAAGACGGTCAGCCCGACGACTTAAACGGAGATGGTGTGGTCAGTGATGCTGATCGCTTCTTGCAATCACCCACTACATTAGTTGATGATGCTCACGCGGCGGGTTTGTTGGTGCATCCCTATACGTTCCGTAACGAAGACTTCTTCTTGGCCCAAGATTACAACGGCAACCCTGAGCGAGAATACAAACAGTTCTTTGCCTTGGGAGTCGATGGTGTATTCAGCGATTTCCCTGAAACTGCGGTACAAGTGCGCGATCGCATTGCGGGTGAACCTCAAGAAGTCCCCGAACCGGGTGTAACTGTGGCCCTAGCAGCCATTCCTATCGCGGCTTTCCTCCGTCGCCGTCACCAATCTGACCTGTCTTAGTTTTAAGAGCGCGATCGCCTATTGCTAACCAATGGGAGGCATCATAGCAGCATTGATTTCGACAATAATTCCTTCAAACTCTTGTCCAGAACATTATTCCATTCTCAGTACCGTTTCTT
>CBIHQL010000745.1:0-2210 GCA_966211855.1 uncultured bacterium | reverse complement strand
CAACTGAATATGAGCTACCTCAGAGACTTACCCCAGAGGGTTTGTCAGAGTAGAGATATAGCTCTTTGGGAGATTGCAAGCCATGACCCACACAACCCTCAATGTCCAAACTGCAACGGGTCACCAAGTTTTGGCGGCGGCAGGCAAGACGGCTCTTAGACCTGGGGGACGCACTGCAACCGAGCAACTGTTTGCATGGGCTGACTTCAAACCCGGAGAAACGGTGCTGGAACTAGCGTCTAGTTTTGGCAACAATGCGATCGCGCTAGCTCAGCGGTATGGCGTGCGAGTGGTTGGGGTCGAAAAAAATCCTGACAGCGTGTCACGGGCACAAGCTAATGTTGCAGCAGCAGGTCTCACCGATCAGGTGCAAATTATTCAAGGCGACATCTTCCGTCTTGAGGAGTTGACCGAGCAATTTGATTATGTGTTAGCCGAAGCCATTCTGACCATGCAATCACCAGCAGGTAAGGCTAAAGTACTGACTGGAGTATGCGATCGCCTCAAGCCAGGTGGTAAGTTTCTCTCTCACGAACTCTTGGCCCGCGATCGTGCTGATGAGATTCGCCAAGCCTTAGCACAAGTGTTGAAGGTGAATTCTTCGCCGCTCTCTGTCGCAGATTGGAGTGCAGCGATCGCCCAAGCTGGTTTAACCATTCAAAAAAGCCAAACAGGCACAATGAAGCTGCTCGACTGGCAGCAAATGATTCGAGATGAAGGATGGCAAAACAGCCTACGGATTTTATTTAATGTGCTGACCCAAAAACCGATTCGCGATCGCGTGTTGGCAATGCGGCGAGTGTTTCAGCAATATCAAGGCGATTTAGGTCACATTTTGATCTGCGCCGAACGTCCCGCCAACACTTAAACAATGGCGCGATCGCTGCCTAAATTTCCCTGTTTGATGAACGTCTGAGGAATCTACCATGACCAAAACATTACTTTCCCCTGAATCCACGACGATTCGGCTCACTGAACAGCTAGAATATCCGACTTCTGGTGTGCTTAGCAAAGTGCTCGCTAAAGATAGTTGTTGCCAACATACACTCTTTTGTTTGGCAGCAGAGACAGAGATTAGTGAGCACACAGCCACCCGGAATGCTACCGTAAATGTGATAGCAGGTCAAGGAACCCTGACATTATCAGGTAAGCAGATTCGCTTAGAACCTGGAGTTTTTATTTGGATGCCCGCTCACGCTCCTCATGCTCTCCAGGCTGAGACGAACCTTGCCTTCTTGCTGACCCTCTCCGAGCCTAGTGCCATCTCTGCTTAATTACTTTTTGCCCACAAGTTGTTACACCCATCTATCATGCTCAAAACTTTCGCCGACAATCTTGATCTTTCTCAAACTGAGGTAGAAACACTCTTATCTTATGGGTTTGAAGATTTGCTCAACACTCCGGCAGTGCAACAAAAACTGGCAAGTCTAGATGTTGGTCTGTTGAAAGAGACTTTGCCAATGGCAGGAGGCGTTTTAGCAACGAAACTCCCTCCCTTTTATGACTGGCTTAAGCATGAATTAGGCGTAGCGCGAGTACCTGATGGCCCTGACCACACTACTAAATGGGTCGTCAACTTCTTAAATAATCAAGAAAGTTTGTCGCGATTGGTAGAACTGCACCGCCCCGTTCCCTTGCCTGCTCTAGAGCGCTCGGTGCCTAGATTGGTCAGTTTATTTGAGAATGTGGATGACCCCCATGTCAAACAGGCTTGGAAGACAGCGATCGCCTCTCTGTGTCTCGTGTTAGTGGCTGCGGCGAGAGAAGAAGCTCAAGCAGCTCAACCTGTAAGCTAGATCTGTTATCTATTTCAGATCCTTTCATAGATCCATTAATCTGTGCCCATACCAGAGGCGATCGCTTCTAAGCCAGCAGCATCCTGAATCGTAATCTTTCCGCCCCGACTGTAAACCACAGCGGGGTGAATTTGTTTAAATAGACGCACGCATTCTTCATAGGTAATGCCAATGCTCCGAGCAATTTGATAATAAGGGAGATGAGCACGTAACTGCTTGCCATGAGTTGTGGCTTCTGTGCCTTGTTCAGCCGCTGCATATTGCAATAGACGAGCCAACCGGACAATGGCACGCTCTGAAACCAAGCCGTGAACTGTGTTATGTAGTTGTGGTAAGCGCTGGTTAAATAAACTCAAGAGCTTGAGTGCAATCTCTGGTTCAGGGCGGATTGCATCTAAAAAAGCCTCTCGCTCT
>CBIHQL010000744.1:0-2214 GCA_966211855.1 uncultured bacterium | reverse complement strand
CGAGTCAGCGCTTTAACATGGCAACCATCAATCAACAGATCGCCCAATTGCTACGGCAGACCTTGCCTCAAGTTCCGCAGAGTGAATTGCAACTGTAGTGCTTCTCTAAACTCAAAACGTCACGATTGGCTATGAATCTCTCCCTAACTCGTCGCTTCAAGCGGTACAGATATCTGCTGCTTTCATTTCTTACAATGCTGCTGGTTGCTTGCGGCACATCTCTCACATCGCCTCAAGTCCAGGCTCAAACCGAACAAGCCCGCAGTGCCGACGCCTTTGTCGATTCGATTGGGGTCAATACTCACCTCCGCTACATCGACACAGTCTACAGTAAATACGTCGATATCATTAAGCCTAAACTGCAAGCACTGGGGGTTCGCCACATTCGGGATGGTGGTAATGATCCAAGCTTCTTCCGCAAACTGAATGAACTTGCAGATCTCGGCATCCGATCTACCTTAATTATGGAGCCAAGCTTCGGGCAGAATATCTATCCTACGAATGTTGTAGATGTCATCAAGAAAGCGCTACCGTCTGTAGAAGCAGTAGAAGGCCCGAATGAATGGGATATTCACCCTGATTTCACCTATAAAGAGCAAACCTTTCCTCAGGGTCTCCGGCTCTACCAAGATGAATTGTATGCTGCTGTCAAAGGCGATCCAACTACCGCATCTCTACCTGTATTAATGCCCTCCTTAGCTTTTGCCACCAATGCAACTCGGCTCGGTTCTTTAACGTCTGCGGATCTGGGCAATATGCATAGTTACACAGGGGGAAATATGCCAACGTATAACCTCGATACGATGGTAATTCCCTTTATCCAACAAGTCACGGGTGTAGACAAAGGCATGATGGCGACGGAAACAGGTTGGCATAACGCTACGAGTGATCTCAAAGCTGCCCATCCTGGAGTGTCGGAACTAGCGGCTGCGAAATATGCGTCTCGGCTTTGTTTGGAATACTTTAACCGAGGCATTCAACGGGCCTTCTTTTACGAGTTGATCAACCAACGGGAGTCTGATAAGCAGGAACAAAACTTTGGTCTGTTGAGAAATAACGGCTCTGAAAAGCCTGCCTACACGGCGCTAAAGGATCTAATAGCCCTGTTGCAAGACCCCGGCCCTAACTTTGTGCCTAAGACGCTCAACTACCGACTCGAAGGCTCGTTGCAAAACGTGCATCATACCTTGTTGCAAAAACGGGATGGTCGATTCTATCTGCTGCTGTGGCAGGAAGCACCTAGTTTTAACTTGATCACCAAGGTTGATCAATATGTGGCTCCGCAACCTGTGACTCTCTTTTTAGATGCACCTATGCGCCAAGCTAAGATCTACCAGCCTTTGCAATCGATTCAAGCGACTAGCTCTTATAACCAGCCGCAGCAGATCGCACTGCGAGTCCCTGATCATCCTTTGGTAGTTGAGCTAACACCTGCTTAATCCTATCTAAGGCGATCGCACCTCTATCTTCTTTTTCGATATTCAACCCTGTCAAAACTGGAGGATATGATGCATTCTGATCAACTTTCCACCTCGGCGACCATTAGCGTTTTTCTTCCAGCTTTGGCAGGTGGCGGGGCCGAGAGAGCTATGATTCACTTAGCTCAAGGCTTTGCAGCACGAGGTTTTAAGACTGATTTGGTCGTGGCTCAAGTCGAAGGGGCTTATGCTGCCAAACTGCCTCCCGAAATTCATTTAGTTGACTTACAAGCCAAGTTTCCGGTCGTTGTCTCCAAAACCTTCGCGTTACAGCGTTATCTGCGTGAAACTCAACCTGCTTTCCTCGTCACCACGCTTGATATTGCAAATGCGGCAGCTTGGGCAAAGCGATTGGCTGGGGTCTCAACCCAAGTTGTGATGTGTGTGCAGACCCACCTCTCACAGCAATTCCAAGACCGAGCCGGGGGTGTCGGTTTGATCCGGCCTCATTTGGTGCGGTGGTTTTATCCTTGGTCTGACCGCATTGTGGCTGCTTCTCAAGGGGTCGCGGATGATCTATCGACTCTGTCGGGTATCCCTCGCGAGACGATTCGAGTCATTTACAACCCGGTGGTGATGCCGAGCTTGTTTGAACGAATGCAAGCCCCTGTAGAACACCCTTGGTTTGCGGAGGGAGAGCCTCCTGTGATTTTAGGAGTGGGGCGCTTAGTCAAACAAAAAGACTTTCTGACTCTAGTAAAAGCATTTGCCCAAGTGAGACAGCAACGTCCTGCTC
>CBIHQL010000743.1:0-2221 GCA_966211855.1 uncultured bacterium | reverse complement strand
AGATCTTAGGGGCACTCGAAGACTCATGTTAACCCCCAACAAATTGACGCTACTCGTTTCTGCGGTCTTGATTACAGGGCTGGTTGGCAGTGGCCTGTGGGAAGTCAGCCAACGCTTCAACCGCGATCGCCAACCCGACGCTGAATCAGATACCGCAGTTTTTGCCCAAACTCCCCCCACCCCACAAGAAGTGTTGCTTGCTGGTGAGGTTCGCGCCTTACCCGGCAAGTTAGACAGCATTCCTGTTTTTAACAGCAACAGCCCAGAGTGGGTCAAGCAAGAAGGTATTTTGCTCTCGACCTTCCCGCCCACAGGTAAAAAGACGCCAACCGCTCATCTCAATTTTCCGTTCAAAGGCCGTTTTGACCTGTTCGCTCATCACTTTACTCACACCCCCAAAGATTTGCGCACGCTTTACCTGGGGGTGGTTTTGCAAAACCCTGGTACTCAGCCTGTGACAGTTGATGTGTTGCAAGCGGCTAGCTATTTGATGCAAGATGCCCCTTACAAAGAAAAGCCACCCTTGGCTGACAACCCTAAGAATGAAGTATTTTCGGGGCCAGGAAACCGAGCTGTGACAGATGTGCTTCAGGGGCGACGCCAGCGAGAATTTCCGGCTCAACTCACCATCCCACCCGGTGAAAGTCGGTTGCTCTTAAATGCGCCGATCCCGGTGAAGACGCTGCAACCACCTGTCAATGGTCGCTCTACCTTGATGCGCCTCAACAGTAGTGGGCCTGTTTATGCTGCAAGTTTGGCATTGTTTGCGCCCCAACAGCCCAACGGTACCGAGCGGGCACCAACTCTAGCAGAATGGCAAGCGTTACTTCAAAATGGCGGTTTGGCTGGCCCTCGCGATCGCACCCCCACTCCACCCAACCAAACCAGCGGTCAACTCATCTATAGCCGAGTTGCAGGTGTGGCACAGGGGTCAACCTGGAAAGCCCAACTCAGCGATCGCCCCAATGCTACTCAACTCACCATTCCAGAGGTGGGTCAAGCTTACTCCTACGCCCTGGCAACGCTTCAAGGCGGCACCCTCGGCACCAGTCAAATTCAAACCGCAAAACTGTTGGCTCGCTATCCCGATACTGCTTATGCAGCCCACGGCAATTACGGCGTGGAATATAATCTGCAACTGCCGCTCTACAACCCAACCTCTCAAGCACAGCAAGTGACGCTGACTCTGCAAACTCCTCTTAAAGAAGAGAAATTAACCAAAGCTGGACTTAAATTCCGCAAGCCACCTCTCGGTTCACCGTTCTTTCGGGGCAGCGTGCGATTGCAATATACCGATGACGCTGGTAAGGCACAGAACCGCTATATTCACCTCTGGCAACGCAAAGGGCAGGTCGGGCAACCCCTAGTGACGCTCAATCTACCCGCAGGCGATCGCCGTCCTGTGCAGTTAGATTTCATCTACCCTCCCGACTCAACCCCGCCCCAGGTGTTAACCGTGAAGACCCTGCCTCAAACTTTATCTTCAACCCCGTAATTTCCGCTGAAGGTGGGGATGATATGTTTGGCTTTGGGGGCTTTACTTTACTTAAGATTTATCCAGCTTTAAAGAATAAGTAAAGACAGCCCCCGCAAAACTCCTCAGCTTCCGCAAGATTGACTACTATAGATTCGTCTCCAGCTAGAGCAGCCTCCACCGTGCGATCGCGGGTTCGCTTATGCTGGTAATGGCTTTCATTAAACGCAGCATGGTGCTCCATGAATCGTGGAATTTACATTGTGGCTAACGATCGGGTTCTCGACAACGCGATCGCTCTTTTGAATAGTATTCGCCTCTATGATTCTGAAGTACCCGTTTTTTTGATTCCTTTTAACGAAGATTATCAAAACACCCTCAATACTCTGCAAAAGCTCCACAATGTGCAGCTATTTCCCAACTTAGAATTTCTTGAACAATTCACCCAAAAAATAGGCACCATCTTCGATCGCGACTTTCTAGCTTTACCCAACAAAATGCGAAAGTTAGCGGTTTGGTTTGGGCCACTGGATGAATTTCTCTATATTGATACGGACATTATTGTTTTTGAAAAAATTGCTGATACCCTCAACAAACTAGCAGAAGTTGATTTTTTCTGTTGCGATTATCACTATGTGGGTGAAGGCTTACGTAATATTTTCTCCCCGTTTGTTAAAGAGCAAGGGCTGTTTAACGACGAACAACTTCAAGATGTTTTTAATAGCGGCTTTTGGGGTTCTCGAAAAG
>CBIHQL010000742.1:0-2221 GCA_966211855.1 uncultured bacterium | reverse complement strand
GTCGAAAACCTCGATGTTAAGCAACGACTCATGCGGCAGTTGGAAGCTGTCATCCGTCAAGATGCGATCGTCTCTACAAACACCAGTGGCTTGCCCATTCAAGCGATCGCTCAGGGTCGCTCAGAGAGTTTTCGGCAACGGTTTTTAGGTACTCACTTTTTTAACCCGCCTCGTTATCTGAAATTGTTGGAGCTAATCCCCACTGCTGACACAGATCCAAATGTTGTCGAACAGATGCGGTGGTTTGGCGAAGTGCATTTAGGAAAAGGTGTAGTAATTGCCAAAGATACCCCCAACTTTATCGCGAACCGGATTGGCATGTACGCTACCATGCAGGGGCTAAAAGCTTGGACTGAGCAAGGATACACCATCGAAGAGATTGATACTCTCACCGGAACGCTGGCAGGGCGACCCAAATCGGCAACCTTCCGTACGGCTGACTTAGTGGGCTTGGATACCTTAATGTATGTAACCAAAAATTTGTATCCGGCGATTCCCGATGACGAAAGTCGTGAGATGTTTCAGGTGCCTGAGGTGTTGCACCAAATGGTGATGGCTGGGGCGATCGGCGCAAAAGTGGGGCAAGGATTTTATAAAAAAGAGAAAAAAGAAATTCTCTCCATTAACCCCGCTACTAAGAGCTATGCACCTGCTCAGCCCATGAATTTGGGTGATGTAGAAGCCCTGAACAAACTTCCCCTCAAGGATCGTCTGCAAGCGCTCTATCAAGATGATGGGCGAGCCGGACAATTCTTCCGCCACACAACGTTAAATCTGCTCGGTTACAGTGCCCGACGGATTCCGGAGATTAGCGATCGCCCCGAAGAAATTGACCGAGCCATGCGCTGGGGTTTTGGTTGGGATCTCGGCCCCTTTGAAATTTGGGATACTTTAGGATTCTCCCAAGTCATCGCAGATATGCAAGCTGCTCATATCTCAGTGCCAGAGTGGGTAATGAACTTGCAACAAAGCGGCGCAAACGGTTTCTATGCAAATGAACGAGGCGCGATCGCCGCTCCTAAAGAGGTTGATTTGCGAGCCATTAAAGCTGACCCAGCCAAAACTCTTTGGGAGAATGCCGAAGCCGCTTTGCTAGATATCGGAGATGGTGTTGCACTCTATGAATTCCGCTCTAAAGGCAATACTCTCAGCTTCAAAGTAGTGGAAGGGCTAGAAGCGGTGATGGATCTGATAGAGAGTCGTGGCGACCTCAAAGGTCTGGTCATCGGCAACGACAGCGCCCATTTCTCTGGAGGAGCCAACCTGGCAGAGATGGGCACGATGGCTCAAACCGGAAACTTTGCTGCGCTGGCTAATTTGATTGTGCAGTTTCAGTCGATTTTGCAGCGCATCCACTATTCACCCAAACCTGTGGTGGCAGCGTTGCAAGGAAGAGCTTTGGGTGGCGGTTGTGAGTTAATTATGGCTTGCCCTCATGTGGTGGCGGCGGCTGAAACCTACATTGGCTTGGTTGAGGTAGGCGTAGGGTTAATCCCAGGGGCAGGTGGGATTCTACGAACGGTAGCACGAGTCACCGAACGAGCCGCTAGCGATGCCCCCAGCGATATTTATCCCTTCCTCAAAGCTGCCTTTGAAACGATCGCCATGGCAAAAGTTTCTAGCAGTGCCTACGAAGCCCAAATGATGGGTTACCTACCCTGTGATGCTCGCATTTTGATGAATGGAGACGATCGCTTAGCCATTGCCAAAGCCGAGGTCTTACATCTCGATCGCGCCGGATATCGCCCCCCACCCGAAAAGACCGCGATTATGGTTCTCGGTCGTCCTGGTCGAGCCATGTTAGAACATATTGCCTATGTCTTTCAACAAGGTGGGTTTGCTAGTGAATACGATCGCTATTTGGCAGGCAAGCTGGCGTATGTGATGACGGGTGGAGATCTCTCTGCCCCTAGCTTGGTGCATGAAAATTACCTTTTGCAGTTGGAGAAGGAAAACTTCTTACCACTGCTGGCTCAAACCAAGACCCAAGAGCGGATTGCTCACATGTTGAAGACGAAGAAGCCATTGCGAAATTGACCTAACCCCCCAGCCCCCTTCCCTGCCAGGGAAAGGGGAGCAAGAAAAATCGCCCTCTAAAAAGGTGAGCTAAAACCCCTCCCCGATGCGGAGAGGGGTTGGGGAGGGGTTCTTGAGAAGCGCGATCGCAAGATTTAGGAGATACGACCATGCAAGATGCATATATTGTTAGCAGTGTTCGGAC
>CBIHQL010000741.1:0-2222 GCA_966211855.1 uncultured bacterium | reverse complement strand
AGCCTTTACCATTCCTGCGTCATTGATTGGTACTTTTGCCTTTGTCAAAATCTTTGGGTTCTCGATCAACTCCTTGACCTTGTTTGGTCTAACTCTGGCAACTGGGATGGTTGTAGATGACGCAATTATCGTTGTGGAGAATATTTCTCGCTTAATCCAAGACCGAGGGATGAACCCCAGAGAAGCTGCTGTTGAGTCGATGCGAGAATTGACCAGTGCGGTCATTGCGACTTCGCTGGTCTTGATGGCGGTGTTTGTGCCTGTTGCGTTTTTTCCAGGCTCAACAGGCGCACTCTATCGCCAATTTGCCTTAACGATCGCTTTTTCAATTGCGATATCTACCTTTCTCGCTCTCACCTTAACGCCCTCTCTATCAGCACTACTATTGCGGCAGGGACAACACGCGCCTTGGTGGTTGGCTTGGTTCTTTGATCGCTTTAATCGTTTTTTAGATGCGACTCGAAGCGGTTATAAGCGATCGCTGACAACATTAATGCGCTTTCGGATGGTTGTCGTGGGCTTCTTCATCGTTGCCCTCGGCTTGACTGCCTGGATGTTTAGCCAAGTGCCCTCCGGTTTTTTACCCGACGAAGATCAAGGTTACTTCATCACGCTGATTCAAGCCCCCGAAGGAGCCTCTCTCAACTACACCAGCGAGGTGGTAAGCAGAGTCGAAAAAGAGATGCTGCAAATTCCGGAAGTGAGCAGCACTTTTGCAATCACAGGGTTTAGTTTTACAGGCAGCAGCGCCAACAATGGTATTGTCTTTAGCAGTCTCAAACCGTGGGAAGAGCGCCAAGCCCCTAACCAGTCGGTGCAAGCTATTATTGGGCAGTTGTTTCCCAAATTTATGGGAATTACCGAGGCTCGCGTACTGCCACTCAACCCACCTGCCATTCAAGGCTTGGGCACATTTGGCGGTTTCTCCTTTCAACTGCAAGATCGGCGGGGCGTGAATGATCTCAATGCTTTAGTGCAGACCGCAGGACAGATGATCGGCAAAGCCAATCAAACCCCAGGTCTACAACAAGTCTTTACTGCGTTTGCTGCTGGCACCCCAAAACTATCTATCGAGGTCGATCGCAATGCAGCCAAAGCGATGGGAGTTGGCATTGACGACATCTTAACCACACTTCAATCTTCTGTGGCTTCTCGGTATGTCAACGACTTCACTCTAGGACAACGCAACTATCGGGTCTATGTCCAGGCCGACCAGCAGTTCCGATCGGAGCCAGGAGATCTGAGCCGCTTGTATGTGCGATCAGATAAAGACGAAATGATCCCGCTCAGCAACCTAGTTACTGTCACGCCCAGCACAGGGGCACAGAGCATCAACCATTTCAACTTGTTCCGCTCGATCGAGATTACAGGCTCAGCCGCTCCTGGTTTTAGTTCCGGCGATGCCATTACCCATATGGAAACCTTAGCCGCCGACACTCTCCCACCTGGCTTTGACTATCAATGGTCAGGTACTTCGCTAGAAGAGGTGGAATCAGGGGGGCAAGCTCCGTTGATTTTCGGGCTAGGTCTAGTCTTTGTGTTTCTGGTGTTAGCCGCACAATATGAGAACTTTATAGACCCGCTGATCATTATGCTAGCAGTGCCTTTGGCAATTCTAGGTGCTCTGGTCACACAATCGATGCGTGGGTTAATCAACGATGTGTATTGCCAAGTTGGGTTGGTGATGCTGATTGGGCTAGCCAGTAAAAACTCGATTCTGATTGTGGAATTTGCCAACCAACTGCGATCGCAAGGTCTACCCTTGGTGAAAGCCGCGATCGAAGCCTCTCAAGAACGTCTCCGCCCGATTTTGATGACAGCGATCTCTACGTTAGTTGGCATCTTTCCCCTCGTGGTCGCTACTGGCGCTGGGGCTGGCAGTCGTCAATCTCTGGGTACTGCGGTGTTTGGCGGGATGCTAATTGCAACTCTCCTCACCTTGTTCATGGTGCCTGTCTTGTATGTACTAGTCATTATGCTGCAAGAAAAAGCCCGCAAGTATTTCCGGCCTAAAGCTCGCTCAATGACATAAGCAACTCATCACTTCTCAGAAACTCTCCCTAGAAGCAATGACTCTTCTAGGGTTTTTCTTTGAGAGGAATATAGAGATGCGATCGCCTTTGCTACCAACAAACCAGAGCACGAACACTCAGAATGGTTAATACTTTTACGAGTGTGATGCGTAAAGCCCCCGCGTTTCAACCGGGGGATATAAGCGAATA
>CBIHQL010000740.1:0-2227 GCA_966211855.1 uncultured bacterium | reverse complement strand
GCAAGCTATTTCTTAAGGGAGCGATCGCCATCCTCGTTTTAAGCATCCTAAAACCTTAGGCTAAAATTTTCTGCACGCTCTCTAGCTATGAATTATGGAAGTTTTAATTGATTTGCGGGAAGCAGGCCTTGATCTAGATCCAGAAGAGCTAGAAACCTACTCTTTACGGCTGGCTGAGGAATTGAGGGATGGACTAGCTGAAGATGCTCGTTTAGCCCGTGATGCTGAAGTTCCTGAAGGTGCCAAGCCTGGAGAAGCAGGGTTTGATATTGGTGTTTTGAAGGCAAAAATCGATTTTAAGAAAATCAAGGCACTGCTGGACTGGTTAGGAGAGCGGCTCTATGGCAGGACATTAAAGCTGGAATATGGCGAAGTCAAACTGGAATACCGCACTCCTCAACAGCTAGAAGCACAGTTACAAGCGCTAGAGCGAATTGACCAACTCAAAGTTAGAGTAGTGAAAGCATAAATGGCGTTGCAGGAATGGCAAAGATCGCGCTGCTGATTGGGGTCAGCGATTATGAAGGGAATCTAGCGTCGCTCCCTGGCACTCAAACAGACATCCAAGAGATGCAGCGCGTGTTGCAAAAGCCGCAAGTTGGTGGTTTTGATGTGGTGGAGTTGCTACCTAACCCTGACCCAACACAGATGCAACTGGCGATCGAAAAGCTATTTCAAGAAAACCGCAGTCGAGATGATTTAATCTTGCTCTATTTTTCGGGGCATGGAGTCAAAGACGATAACGGCACGCTTTACTTTGCTACCCGGATTACTCAGAAGAATCAGCAGGGGCGCATTTTTACCAGTACAGCAGTTCCTGTCAGCTTTATCCAAAACTGCATGAGCAGTAGTCGCTCTAAACGGCAATTGCTGATTCTGGATTGTTGCTTTAGTGGTGCCTTTGCCAATGATATGAAGGCAAAACAAGCGGAAGAGGTGCTTGATATTAAAGCTCAGCTCGGTGGTGAAGGTCGCGCTGTGTTAACCTCCTCAACCGCAACTCAAGTTTCCTATGAGAAAGAGGGAGCAAGCATCTACACGCGCTATTTGGTGCAAGGTTTAGAAACTGGAGCGGCCGATCGCAACAGTGATGGTCAGATTTCTGTGGATGAGTTGCACGAGTATGCCAAAGAAAAGGTGCAAGAAGCAGCCCCTTCAATGCAGCCAGAAATCTATGTGGTTAAGGAAGGCTACAAAATTCTACTGGCTCAAGCACCTCAAGGCGATGCAAAACTGATCTACCGCAAAGAATTAGATGCACGCGCCAAACAAAAGCGAGGGAAACTCTCATCAATTGAGCAGCGAGCGCTGCGATTACGTTGGCAACAGTTAGGCATTTCTCTCCAAGAGGCAGAACAAATCGCGCGAGAAGTTTTGCAGCCCTATAACGTCTTTTGGAGCAAAATACAGGAATTTGAAGGGGCTATACAAGAAGAACTGTACTATAACCCACCATTTAGCTTGGATACGTTGAATGATCTACGTTATCTACAGCAAGTATTACAACTACGAGATGAGGATATTGCCCCAATTTTTCAGAGTTACGGTCTCAACTCATACTTAGAGCAATCTCAGCAACTCGCCACTAGAGTACAAGCTGTGTCCTTAGCTAAAGAACGATTAGGAGCTTCATCTACTGAGTTTGAGGAAGACCTAAATTCTGAAAAAGGCATTGACTATACTAAGCTGCGAGATTTGCTCAAAGCAGGTGACTGGAAAGAAGCAGACCAGGAAACTTATCGAGTCATGATCCGAGCAGTGAATAAAAAAGAGGGAAGTTTGTTTACATCGGAAGAACTTTTAAACTTTCCTTGTACTGACCTCAAGACGATCAATCGCCTTTGGGTGGAGTATAGCAATAGCAAGTTTGGCTTTAGCGTGCAGAAGCTGATTTATCTGGCATGCGGTGGTAGACTCAACGGCAGGTATCCAAGTGATAAGATTTTTTATGAGTTTTGCAATCGGATTGGCTGGCGTAAAAATGATAAGTGGGTCAACTCCAACTTCAGTTTTAGTATAGATGCACCATATGGCCACCTCCCCTCGTACCTAGTTTGGTTGAAGGGAGGGTTTGGTGGGGTGGTAGCTCTTCTCTCGCATCAAGACTTGTGAATTGCAAAATACAAGGTTTTTGGAAGTCTTTAAATTTCTGTTTCTAAGGCTTTTTCCGCCAAGGCATAAACAATATCTAGAGTAAAGTTCACGTCGTTTATGAGGCATAGCTAAA
>CBIHQL010000739.1:0-2243 GCA_966211855.1 uncultured bacterium | reverse complement strand
TTAGGCATGGCATAAACGCCGCCCATTTCCATCCACACCACATTGCTGACCGAGAAGTTGGGCGTGAGGGAGACGTTAAAGCCGCCATAACCGTAGAGATAGGTAGGATTGTTGCCGTCGAGCTTTAAGCCTTTTTTGTAGGTGATAAACATCGGCACCCGCGTGCCATCTTTACTGTTGTAGAAAACTTGTTCGGTTTCGTAATCATCTGGGTTAAACGCGACGGTCGGTTGGCGAAAGAGCGTGCTCTCTCCTGTGACGAGGTTGTAGCGATAAATCGTTGGGGGCGTGGTGAAACTCGTAAAGCTGTAGAACGTTTCGGTATCTTCGCGCTGTCCTCCAAACCCACCTGCTGAGCCAATGCCAGGTAAGACCACTTCGCGCACAAAATTGCCTTGCAAGTCAAAAATTAGGATGTTGCTACGAGCATCCTTGAGGTAGGCTGCCACAAATTGGTTGTTCAGTAGGCCAATGCTTTCGAGGGTTTCGTCTCGTTGCGGAATCACTTCTTGCCAATGCTCGCGATCGCTCTGGTTAATATCGATCGCAATCACTCGACCCCGTGGCGCATCCAAATCGGTTTGGAACCAGAATACCGACCCTTCATTGTCTACAAAGCTGTAGTTGGCTTCAAACTCGCTAATCAGCTCGACAATCTCACTATTTGGGTTGCTGAGATCTTTGTAGAAAACCAGGTTGCGCGGGTCAGTGCCTTGCCACACCGAAATGATGAGATAACGACCGTCTTCGGTAACGCTGCCATTAAAGCCCCAATCGGGTTGATCAGGTCGGTGATAAATTAGCGCATCCTCAGACTGGGACGTGCCGAGGCGATGGTAATACAGTTTTTGAAAGCGGTTAACGTCCTCTAACTTGCTGGCTTCGTTCGGTTCATCGTAGCGACTGTAGAAAAAGCCTTGGTTGTCGTGAGTCCAAGACGCGCCCGAAAACTTAATCCACTCCAGGCGATCGCTGAGGTCTTCCCCCGTCTCGACATCTCGCACATGCCAACTCTGCCAATCGGATCCAGACGCCGACAACCCATAGGCCATCAAGTTGCCATCTTCACTAATCGTCAAGCCACTCAGAGCCACAGTGCCATCTTCAGAAAGTTGGTTGGGGTCGAGTAAGACACGGGGTTCGTCATCCAATGACTTCAGCGTGTACAGCACACTCTGATTTTGCAGACCGTCGTTTTTGAAATAAAAATAGCGCTTAACTGCCCCCGGAATTTTCGCGTCTCCGCCTTTAAAGGGAATCCCATATTTTTCGTAGTCCCACAGTTCTGTCAACCGCTGCTTAATGCGATCGCGAGCTGGAATTGCCTTGAGATAATCAAACGTGACTTGATTTTGGGCTTCAATCCAAGCTTTCGTGTCATCAGAGTCAGGGTCTTCTAACCAGCGATACGGATCTGACACCGAAATGCCGTGATAGGTATCTACTTGGTTGCCTTGGGGGCTTTGGGGGTAAGCAAGGGGCTTGTCGGCTTGTGACATAAAGACTCCTACAGCCATAGAGAAAGAGGGAACCCCACCCACGCAGGATTCCCTCTACAACTGTATCAACTGGATTTTTAAGCGTTGCTACTTGTGCTCGCCGTAATCAAAACTTCTCCTTTGAGCATCCGCTGAGCGGCATCTAAGAGCGCTTCTTCGAGATACGGCTTGGTGAAGTATCCCTTAGCGCCTAGTTGAGCAGCCATTTGACGGTGGCGATCGGCTCCTCGTGAGGTCAGCATCGCGATCGGCAGGTGACTGAGGCTGGGGTCTTTCTGAATGCGCGAGAGCAGTTCTAGGCCATCCATTCTCGGCATTTCAATGTCGCAGAAGACCATATCGCAAGGCAGACCCGACCGGAGTTTTTCCCAAGCTTCTTGACCGTCGCGGGCTTGTTCTACTCGATAGCCTACCTTGTTAAAGGTCATCGACAACAGCTCTCGGACTGTGATCGAATCATCAACAATCAACACAGTGGGTTCCGTCTTGGCAACGGCGGGTTCAGCAGGCACTTGGTCACCTGTTTGATCCCAAAGCGTAGTGCTGGCATCCCGACGAATCCGACCCATCGAGAGGTCAATCAGTTCGAGAACGTCAGCGATCGGCATGATCCGTCCATCCCCAAGAACGGTTGCCCCTGCTACACCCACGGGTTTGGGGACTGGGCCTTCGAGCTGTTTAATTACAATCTCTTGTTCACCCAGCACTTGATCGACTTGCAACGCGATGAAATTGCCCGCACTC
>CBIHQL010000738.1:0-2248 GCA_966211855.1 uncultured bacterium | reverse complement strand
CAAACAGCAAGGCAAAGATAACTACCTGCTCTACACCCCCACTATGCACACGCGATCGCTAGAGTCGCTTGTGTTGGGCAATCACCTCTATAACGCCCTCGATCGCCAAGAACTTTCACTCTACTACCAGCCTCAAACCAATTTAAAGACAGGTAAAGTCGTCGGGATGGAAGCATTATTGCGGTGGCAACACCCTGAAATGGGCATGATCTCGCCATCACAGTTTATCCCCCTCGCCGAAGAGACTGGGTTGATCTGCGCGATCGGAGAGTGGGTCTTACGCACTGCCTGTCTGCAAAATCGTCAATGGCAACAAGCTGGCTTTCCACCCCTTCGAGTTTCTGTCAATCTCTCGCCCCGGCAATTTCAAGAGTCCAATTTGGTGCAGAAAGTCGCTCAAATTCTACAAGAAACTGACTTGGAACCCCATTATCTAGAGCTAGAAATCACCGAAAGTTTGGTGATGCAAGATATGGAATTTGCAGTCGCCACCTTACGAGAATTACAGCGTTTGGGTGTGCAGATTGCGATGGATGACTTTGGCACAGGCTACTCTTCGTTGAGTGCGCTGATGCATCTCCCTGTCAATACGCTCAAGATTGATCAATCCTTTGTTCATCACCTAACTAAATATCCTGGTAACCGGGCAATTATCTCTTCTGTGATCTCTTTAGGGCATGGGCTAAGCCTAAAACTAATCGCTGAAGGGGTTGAAACAGTTGAACAATTAGAGTTTCTACGCCTCTCAGATTGTGATTTAGTGCAAGGATATCTGTTTAGCCGTCCTCTACCTGGGGAAGCTGCCACCCAATTTCTCTATCAACAAACTCAAACTACAAAATCACTGGTGCAACCACCTTTGCCACCCATGATTGCCTCGGTGGATATCTCAGAGTCAGTTATTCCTCTCCCTGCTAATGAGGTGCAACGCTTAGTTGCTTTACGGCAATATCGCATTCTTGACACCCCTGCTGAGCCTGCATTTGACAACTTGACTCGCCTAATTGCCAATCTATGTCAAACCCCGATCGCTTGGATCAGTCTAGTCGATGAGCAGCGGCAATGGTGCAAGTCAGTGTATGGCATTGCTTTTACTGAAACGAGCCGAACTGCTGCTTTCTGTACCCATACAATTTTGCAGTCAGATTTATTGCTTGTACCTGATACCCTCGCAGATTCTCGTTTTCGGCACCATGTCTGTGTTACCGAAGCACCTCGATTGCGGTTCTATGCTGGGGCACCTCTGGTCAATCCGCAGGGTTTTGTGTTGGGTGCTCTTTGTGTCGCTGATTATGTGCCTCGATCTCTCACACTAGAGCAACAAGAAGCTCTCAAAATTCTTGCCGAACAAGTCATGAGCCAAATGGAATTGCGACGCAGCTACCAAGTGCAAGCCCAAAATGCTGAAAGATCAACTGGCTTGGGAAGTGATGGAGCGATACCAGAAACGGCGATCGCTGATATGCAATCAACCCCCGCTGGCGCAGACTCAGAACAACTTGCTCAGTTAGCGACCGCCATTGGTGAAATTCTCAATCGGGCTGAACCACTTCCTGACCAACTGCACTATTGTGTATCAGCCTTCACCTGTTATCTCGATGTTGTCTTTGCCGGGATTTGGCTGCGCAATGAGAGCACCGATCAGCTAGAACTGCAAGCTGGGGCAGGGGCGATCGGTTGGGAAAGTGATGATTTAGACGGCTTACGCAGGTTCCAAGTCGATTGGATTTTGCAGCATCGGCAGTCTTTTCAAACTCCCATTTTGCTGGAGCATCCTCAATTGAGCGATCGCGAATGGGCGATACGAGAAAACCTTACAGCTTTTGTCGGCTATCCCTTGGTTGTCGATCATGCAACCGTGGGAGTTTTATCTCTCTTTCTACGCAAACCCGTACCTCAAGGGGTACTCAATCAACTCGCCACCCTCTCTGGCAGTATTGCTCACGCCCTAGAATATCAACGCACGGGCGAATTGCTGCGTCAACAAGTCAACCGAGAACGCTTACTAGCAGCGATTTCACAACGAATTCGGCAATCTCTAGAGTTAGATGAAATTCTCAGAACGACTGTCGAAGAAGTGCGCCAGTTTCTCCAGACCGATCGCGTGATTATCTTCCGGTTCAAGCCAGATTGGAGTGGTGTAGTTACGGTCGAGTCGGTGGCAGACAACTATCCCCACATTTTGAAGACTCTGATTGAGGAGCCTTGTTTCCGTCATCATTATGTAGAGCAATACGCCCAAGGTCGA
>CBIHQL010000737.1:0-2252 GCA_966211855.1 uncultured bacterium | reverse complement strand
TAGAAATTGAGCAGGCACCTGTTGTGGCGATCGCACCCCCACCACCCCCAGAATAAGCGACACCGCCAGCACCCGCACCTAGTGAGTCTAGTGAGCCTGAACCGCCTAACGCTGAGGCCGACTCATCAGAGGCCGCGATCGCCTCATCTCGTTTAGCAGAAGAACCTCAAAACTCGGCTAACGCAGCAGCGGGGAGTGCCGCAGATAGCGCTGCAACGACAACAGCTTTTGACTCTATTCCTCAGGTGTCAGAAGTGCGAACTTATTTCCAAGACCGTTGGCAGCCACCCGAAGGGCTAACTCAGACGCTGGAATATACTATCTCGCTCGGCCCCGATGGTTCGATTCAACGCATTGTCCCCTTAGGTCAATCAGCCGGAGACTATATTGACCGCACTGGAATGCCCCTTGTGGGTGAACCGTTTGTGACACCGCTGCAAGGTAACCAAAACCCTAAAGTGCGCGTGGTGCTGAGCCCCGATGGTCAAGTTCGCACCTTTTTAGAGTCGCCCAATTAGCCGCATAAAAAAGAAGAGTTTCGCTTGACGGAACTCTTCTAACTTGTTGATTTCTGAATTCTGAATCAACTAGATTTATTTTTTCTTGCAGCCTTGAGCTTTTGTCGTCGTCGATGCGTGGTGACTAGAGCATGATCCACCGGAAAGCCTGGTAGCGGCATCACCTGATATTGGCGCTCGGTTTCTAATTTCTTGAGCTCGGTGTAGTCTACCCAGTGGATACAATCGACAGGGCAAGTATCGATCGCTTCTTGAATGATGTCTTCGGGGTCACCGTCTTGGCGGATAACTCGCGATCGTCCGTAATCTGGCTCAATGTAGAACGTATTGCGCGCTACATGAGCACAGTGCTTACAGCCAATGCACGTAATCTCATCAACATAGACACCTTTCTGCCTCAACATGCCACCCAGTTCTGGCTCAAACCCAGAGCGTTCTGCGACATTTCGCAACATGCCACCCAGTTCTGGTTCCAGACCTGTCTGCTGATCTGCTGGCTGAAAGTGACCAGCCCTTAGAGGATCGGCATCGGCTGAGGAGAAAGGCAGATCAGACATCACGCACCCCAGCGTTGCAAAACGAGGCGAATTGAGCCGTCAGCGTTTTGAGATTGCTCAGCCACCTGAAAACCTTCGTTCGAGCCTTCTTGAACAATGGTGTGGTAGGCGTAACGTTGAGTCACTTTGTTGAGGAAACGGTCTACTGACCAGTTTTGTTGCCAGAACTGCAAGTCAGCAACCAACTCATAAGCTTGACCGTTCCAGCTAAAGCCAATGTCATAACCGTTCTGCTGTTCAATAGCCAGGTCAGCAGTACAGGTCTGACCGCGATAGCCTCTGACTTGCTGCGGCCCCGCTTTCCACTCGATGCCCAAGTCAGTGAGAGCAGCTTCCAAAGAAGTCAAGTTCCGAATTTGGGTTTTAATTTGGCTGAAGTGTGACATAGTGCTTTTGTCAAGGAGTGAACTAGGTTGAACAAATGTAAATGGAAAGCTTACCACTCACTAAAGGTATTTTGAGTCGCGACCGTTGTAGACTGCTGGGTTGTAGCAAAAAACTCTGAGGTTGGTTCATGACTAACCACCTGTCCTAGCTGCGCTTCGATCGCCGCAGTGACTTCAGCACAAGAGGCACCTACAATCCCGGTGACTTTCTCCTGAACCCGACCATCTGGATAAATGATGAACTCTAGCGTTTCCATGCGCTTAGGGGAGGGCTATAGGTTGATTCAGAGAAGGTTGGTCAGCAAGTGACAGATCCAACCCAACTGTTTCAATAACTCGGTCCTATGATTCGGTGACTCAATTGCTGCCTAAACTAATTTTGAACAATCGAGTCATTATGAGTCAAAGCGTAATGAAAATTATTAATTGAAGTGAGTGCTACATCAATCAATGTCAGTTTCGCTTAACTCTTGGAGGCAGTCAAGGGATGTGGGAGCTATTCAACAGCTTTACAAAACTATAATAACCATGCAACTTGGCTAAGCTTCTTCCACCTCAGGGTTGATCTGGCAAAACAACCCCAGATAATAAGAATCTATGATTTTGAGTGACGGCTAATGAGTGCAGGGTACGCAACAAATTCTGACGATGCTAAGTCCAACGTTTCAGCCGCTAAATCGCCCATCCGAGTGGGAATTTTAGGCTTTGGCGGTTTGGGTCAAGCGGCTGCGAGAGTGTTAACGCCCAAAGCAGAGATGTTATGGGTCGCAGCAGCCGACCAAAAAGGTTAT
>CBIHQL010000736.1:0-2254 GCA_966211855.1 uncultured bacterium | reverse complement strand
CCATCAAACGTGCTAAACGTGCTATGCGTTGTGCGCCGTTTTTGTTCAACTTGTACGTCACAATGCGCCAACAAAGCGTTGCTCTGCAAGCGATCGCGGGTGCTGCGGGTCTGCAACAACGCTATACTCGCCAACCTTTGTCAGAGCTAGCTGCCGAGAGTCAACTGCTGTGGCTCATTCAAGTTGGAGTGCTGCGTCGCGAAGTAGACGGACAAGGACTCACCGATAGCTTCCGGCTGACACCCTTGGGGCACCAAATTGTTGAACAATGGCAAGTTCAGGGAGGCATTCGACCCAGCGCCACCCTTCTCGATCGCCTTTATAACGCGTTGAGTCGTTGGGTGCGTCTCCCCGCTTAAACGCTGCCATCAATCACTGCCACGGGATCGTCAGCAGGTATTTTTATGAAAGCCATTATGATTGTGGGCACCACGTCCCACGCCGGAAAATCACTTTTAACTGCCGCTCTTTGCCGCATTCTCAGCCGTCGGGGTTGGCGAGTTGCTCCCTTTAAAGGTCAGAACATGGCGCTGAATGCCTATGTAACAGCCAATGGGGGCGAGATTGGTTATGCCCAAGCCGTCCAAGCATGGGCTGCTGGCGTACCACCCCGCATTGAAATGAACCCAATCTTGTTAAAGCCGCAGGGAGACATGACCTCTCAAGTCGTGCTGAAAGGCAAAGCCGTTGGTAGAGTGAGTGCGGCTGACTATTACGAGCACTACTTTGAAATCGGTTGGCAAGCGATCGAAGAATCTCTGCGCCGCCTGGGTGAAGAATTTGACTTGGTGGTTTGCGAAGGTGCGGGTAGCCCAGCAGAAATTAACCTCAAGCACCGTGACCTGACCAATATGAGGGTCGCCAAGCATCTCAATGCCTCCACAATTTTGGTTGTTGATATCGATCGCGGTGGTGCCTTTGCTCACGTCGTTGGCACGTTGGAACTGTTAGAACCTGATGAACGCGCTTTGATTCGGGGCATCATCATTAACAAGTTCCGGGGGCAGCGATCGCTTTTGCAGTCGGGCGTTGATTGGCTACAAGAACGAACTGGTATTCCTGTCATCGGCGTGATTCCGTGGATAGAGCATTCTCTGCCTGCCGAAGACTCTCTCGATTTATTTGAGCGCCGCACCACCAAAACGCAAAGCGAACTGACGATCGCGGTTATTCGCTTACCTCGGATCTCCAACTTCACCGACTTTGACCCGCTCGAATCGGAATCTAGCGTGACGGTGCGTTATGTTGGCCCCAAAGATCATCTTGGTCACCCCGATGCAGTGATCATTCCCGGTTCTAAGGCGACGATCGGTGACTTGTTGGTGCTGCAAAAAGCAGGTATGGCGGAAGAAATTCAAAACTATGCGGCGGCAGGCGGCACAGTACTTGGCATTTGTGGCGGTTTTCAAATGTTGGGCAAAATCTTAGCCGACCCCGAAGGATTGGAAGGGCACGAAGGACGCTACAAAGGGCTATGCCTGCTACCTCTAAAAACGGTGATCACAGGGCAGAAAGTCGCACGTCAGCGCTTAGTCACCTCTAACCACCCCCAACCCGGCTTACCTGTATCGGGTTACGAAATTCATCAAGGCCGCACGCAAGTCATTGAACCCGATCTCACCCAACCCTTATTTGAAGACTCTAATCTCGGCGTAGTCGATAGTAGTCTATCGGTTTGGGGTTCTTATTTGCACGGTTTGTTTGACAATGGCCCGTGGCGGCGTGCTTGGTTAAATCGCTTGCGGCAACAACGGGGGTTAAGATCTTTACCTACAGGGATTTCTAACTATCGTGAGCAGCGGGAAGCGATGTTAGATGACCTCGCCACTCAAGTTGAAGCTCATTTAGATTTAGGCCCCATCTTGCCCTAAGCAATTTAGAGAAGTCACCCAAAAAAGTAAGCGCACCCAACATTCGAGGTGCGCTAAGTGTCCCTAACCCTTTGGGTGCAACGTACCCATTTGTCCTTACGCTATACAGTAAGTGGTAAGCCTCCAGAACATCACTACGTTTATCTTTTTTTTAGGGTTGTGCAATGAGCGTTTGCATTCGCTTTCTTCCTGATGATGTCACGGTTGAGGCAGAGCCAGGTGAACCGTTGCTAGAGGTAGCCGATCGCGCGGGTGTTTCCATTCCCACGGGGTGTTTGATGGGGTCTTGCCATGCGTGTGAGGTAGACATCGAAGGTGAAGACACGGTGAGGAGTTGTATTTCAGCAGTGCCTCCAGGGCGATCGCACCTCACCATCACGTTA
>CBIHQL010000735.1:0-2257 GCA_966211855.1 uncultured bacterium | reverse complement strand
TGCTATGCCCAAACTCCCGCCCAGACAGACCAACCAAAAGCCAGTATCGGGTGTGAACTGTATCCAAGGTAGAGCTATTCCTTGTTGAGTCAGGTAAATTGGCCCCGGCAGTTGAAAGTAAGCAGGTAACTTCGGCAGACCGAGAAACACTGCAAAATACCAAAACAATAACTGCAATAACAAGGGCGTATTGCGTAAAAGCTCGACGTAAACGAGTGCTAGTTTTCGCACCAGCCAGTTGTCTGACAAGCGAGCCAAGCCCACCGTCACCCCCACCAGCGTGGCGAAGATGATGCCAGCGATCATCACCCGCAAGGAGTTGACCAACCCCACTAATAACGCTCGCGCATAATTATCAGCGGGTTGATAAGAAATGGGAGTTTCGCCAATATCGAAAGCAGCTTGCGATTGAAGAAAATCAAAGCCTAAGCGAATTCCTAACCGCACTAAGTTCTGGCTCAGTTGTGTCCAGAAAAACAACACCGCGATCGCTGTCAGTAGCACTGCAATACCTTGGGCGGCGATCCACCAAAACCGACTATCTCGCCACAGCGGCGTTTTCTGGCTGGTTTTCATAGCACCCCTAGCGGAATGGTGGGGCGTACAACAGACCACCCTTTGACCAGAGGTTATTCTGACCGCGAGGTAAATTCAACTTTGTTTTGGGGCCAAGATTGCGATCGTAAATCTCACCATAGTTACCTACCTGCTTGATCACACGCACAGCAAAATCATTCGGTAACCCGGCTCCCTGACCTAGATTGCCTTCCACACCCAAAAATCGTCGCATTGCTGGGTCTTTACTGGTGCTGGCTAATTGCGTCACATTCTTAGACGTGACTTGCATCTCTTCAGCGTTGATGAGTGCGTAGACAATCCAGTTGACTGCATCACTCCACTGGGCATCTCTAGCAGCTACGGCTGGAGCTAACGGTTCTTTAGATAAGACTTCCGGCAAAACTTCGTGGTTGTTGGGCTGAGGTAGGGCAGTTCGGCGCGAAATTAACTGGGAGCGATCGGAGGTTACCGCGTCACAGCGCCCCTCAGCATAAGCAGCAAAGACAATATTTACATCTTCAAAGACGACTGGCGTGTAATTGATGCCCCGCTTCCGCATCTCGTCTGCCAAGTTTTGCTCGTTGGTGGTGCCCGTTTGAGTGCAAATCGATCGCCCTTTCAGATCTGCCAGCGATCGCAGCCCACTATCCTTTTTCACCATCACCGCCTGCCCGTCATAAAACACTACAGGCGCAAATTCCATCCCGACCGATGTGTCGCGGCTCAGTGTCCATGTGGTGTTGCGGCTTAAGACATCTACCTCGCCTGTCTGGACCGCTGTAAATCGCTCTTTTGCGTTGAGGTTGCGAAATTCTACCGCCTCTGGGTTGTCAAACAACGCCGCCGCGATCGCCCGACAAATATCTACATCTAAGCCTGCATATTTACCATCAGTCCCAACAAAGCTAAATCCCGGTAGCTCGCCACTCACGCCACAGATGAGTTTGCCCCGGCTCTTGACAGTATCTAGATAGCTTTGCTGCTGTGGTTGGCTACAGGCAGCTAGAGAGCCTCCAGCTAAAACTGTTGCTAGAAACAAAGAACACCATTGACGCATAGATGCCGTTACACTCTTGCTTGACAAACTCAAAGGGGAGCCGCCACGAAAAACGACTTAGTAGCCCGTTTTCTAGCCCTACCCAGCAATCGAGTTTTATCTTACAGGCTCTACAAGCGGATGGTTGTTATGTTTGGCAACTTTACATCTATTCCAGACAATTCCTCAACGAACCTGGGCTATTTTAAGAGCTAATCACCAACCGCTCTTCAGCCAGGTCACGAATGAGTGGCAGTTTGGAATAAATGTAGGCGTTGAGCACATCAGCCTCGTCATGGTTGAGCGATCGCTCGGCTTTGAACTGCCGCAACAACCATTGCACCAAGCTAGTGTCGTCTAAATTTAGCAAAATATTCGCTTGTGTTTTTTCGACAACCGTCCATAGCTGACGCAGCATTAAAGGATTCATACCGCCTCTTCCTTAAGTGTTTCTTTACTTTTTCACCATATCGCGACCGAGAAATCTCAGTCGAGGGATCACACAAGAAGACACAAGAGTTACAAAATGCTTAATAAAGCGATCGATAAGTTGATTTCAATGTCACAATTGCTAACCCTGATGATTAACCACCTTAGCGATCGCTCACCTAGAAGTATTGCCTCTCCAGATAGAATCAAAACTTGATTTAAATCACAAAGCGC
>CBIHQL010000734.1:0-2270 GCA_966211855.1 uncultured bacterium | reverse complement strand
TCTAGAACTAGTTAGGATCAAACTAAGCTTTCTAAGTAAGAGAATTGACAGGAAGCTGAATTGATCAATCTGCTGGAGGTTCATCTTGGATAATTGGCAGCCTCAACCGGATGCTGAAGCTCGTCCTGCAACTGCAAAATCTCTCGATGGAAGTGAGCAGCCAACGGATTTAGCAGCAGAACTGGAGAAGGCGATCTTCAGTTTTGAAGATATGCAAGCCGAGCTGAACTATAAACAAGCTCAAGAAGCTTTGCAGGAGTTGGTTGATCATCTCGATTTGACTCCCCAAGAGCGCTCTGGGTTAGAGCCAGAAATCCAGGGCTTAGAAACCATGCTCGATAAATTAGAGCATTCGGTGGTGCATATCGCGGTTTTTGGGATGGTAGGGCGCGGTAAATCGTCGTTACTCAATGCACTACTGGGCCAAGAACTATTTGCGGTGGGGCCAATTCACGGGGTCACGCAGGATATCCAAAGTGCCAATTGGCGGCTGTCTCACGAAGCAGTTGAAGGCAGCGATCGCGGCATTATTCGGGTAGCCTTGCCGGGGGTCGGTAACTCCCGGATTGAGTTAATTGACACCCCCGGAATTGATGAAGTCGATGGTGAAAAGCGCGAAGCCTTAGCTCGCCAAGTTGCCAAACAAGCCGATCTAATCTTGTTCTTGGTAGCAGGCGATATGACCAAGGTGGAATATGCAGCGCTCTCAGAACTGCGGGAGGCCAGCAAACCGATCTTGCTCGTCTTCAACAAAATTGATCAGTATCCAGATGCCGATCGCACTGCCATCTATGAAAAAATTCGCGATGAACGGGTGCGAGAGTTGCTGTCTCCTGACGAGATTGTCATGGCTGCGGCTTCACCCCTGATTGCCAAAGCGGTGCGTCATGCTGATGGTCGGATGAGCGCTCAACTCAGTCGGGGTGAACCCGATATTGAAGCGTTGAAGCTCAAGATTTTAGAAATTCTGCATCGGGAAGGTAAATCTCTTGTAGCACTGAACACGATGCTCTACGCCGATGATGTGAATGAGCAGTTGGTGCAGCGGAAGATGGAGATCCGCGATCGCAGTGCTAACCAAATGATTTGGAATGGGGTGATGACCAAAGCCGTCGCGATCGCTCTCAACCCGATTACTGTTGTTGATGTGTTGAGCAGTGCCGCCATCGATATCACGATGATTTTGGCACTCTCAAAGCTGTATGGCATTTCGATGACCCAGCAAGGAGCCTTTAATCTTTTACAGAAAATTGCCCTAACCATGGGCGGAATTAGCGCCAGTGAACTACTGGTCACCTTTGGGTTAAGTTCGCTCAAAGGCGTGTTGGGAGTCTCGGCTACTGCCACAGGCGGCTTGGCGTTAGCACCGTATTTATCTGTGGCGGTGACACAAGCAGGAATCGCCGGGGTTTCGACCTATAGTATTGGTCAAATCACCAAAGCTTACTTGGTCAATGGTGCCACTTGGGGACCGGAAGGCCCAAAAGCCGTGGTCACGCGAATTCTGGCCTCGCTTGATGAAGCCTCGATTTTGGCACGGATTAAAGACGAGTTGCGAGCCAAGATTGACTTGTCAGGGCGGCAGCGATCGCCAGTCGAATCAAACCCCCAGCAGGACTAAGTTCCGGGTAAAGTGCGGAGTTGCTCACTGAGGTGGGTGCGATCGCCCAAGACATGCAGCAGTGGGCCATGAGTGCTAAATTCCACGATGCTGACTGACCCGACTGGACAAGTTAGACGATAGCGAAACCGCCCCACATCAATGCCTAGCAAACTGCACAAAATAATCCGAATCGTAGCTTTATGAGAGACGACTAGCACATTGCCATCCTGAAACCGCTGCTTAATCTCCTCAATGACCATCAAAGATCGAGCCGCGATCGCAACTGCAAGTTCGCCTCCGGTGGGTGGATACCAAGCTGGATCAGCCGTCCACCGCAAATAATCATCATGGAACTCTTGGGTGACGGCAGCAACCGTTTTGCTTTCCCACTGCCCATAATTGATTTCTCGCAACCCATCTCGCAATTCTGGTTGTAGCCCGATCGCTTGACAGAGGGGTCTAGCGGTGTCTTGGGTGCGTTGCATGGGGCTAGAAAAAATTGCACTCCAAGGGGTGTGTTGATAGGCAGCAGCAAAAGCTTCAGCCATTTGGTGGCCTTCAGGAGTCAGTTGAGAATCGACAGAACCACAGAACAAGTTTTCGCGACTGCAAGTGGTTTGACCGTGGCGCAGAAAGTAGAGCGTTAAGGGCACGAATTAAGCTCCCA
>CBIHQL010000733.1:0-2272 GCA_966211855.1 uncultured bacterium | reverse complement strand
TGGTGTATTCATTTGAGCACGGCTGTAGGTATTGGATAACCTCAAAAAGGTCTATAGCCAGCCTCGGAGCCGATAAATTGCTAGACCCACATATTCTTTAATCACTCGCGTCGTCTCACTTAAGTGATCGACATCAGGAAACAAATTGAGTAGCACTGCTTGGGGACTGCTGTCGAGCATCTCAAAGTCTGACTCGGTGACTAAAAAATCAGTGGGAGCCGGAATGGCCTCGATCCCTTGGCGCTCAAAAATCTTCAGCGATCGCGGCATGTGCATTGCCGAAGTTACCAACAAAATGCGCTTTAACTGACGCGATTGCAAAATCTGGCGAACATTGACTGCATTTTGATAAGTATTCAGCGATGCGGGGTCTTGCAGAATGGCAGATTGGGGCACACCCATCAGCTTGACAAGCTCAGTCATATCTGCCGACTCCGGTGCTCCGGCTCCTCGCCAGTCAATGCGTCCACCACTCAAAACGAGCCATGGTGCTTTTCCTTGTCGATATAACTGCGCGCCATACAAAACGCGATCGCCTGCTTCACTTAAGTCAACCCCAGGGCGAGGCGCTAAAGCCGATTTGGTTGCCCCACCTAGCACGACAATCGCATCAGCTTGAGGCAACTCAGCAGTCGGGATATTTTGCCACTCCAGCGATCGCACCAGCCAACTTGCAACCCAGCCATTGCCACCTACTAGCAAAATGCTCAACGCTAACACGATCGCCCCGGCAGCAATTCGCGGTCGCTTCCAAAAGGTGAACAGCGCTACCCCCAAGCACACACACAGCAAGCCCGTGGGGTAAAAAAATAAGGGCAGAAGTTTTGATAAAAACAGAAACATGGAGGGCTTGTCAGTGAGTACTAAGTGCTAGGTGCTGGGATTCAAGGTTTAACGACAGGCTCAGGTTCTGAGGCAGTTAGGCTCAAACCATTCTGCTCGGACGTTGCTAAGGTTGACTCCTGCGTCGCTCCCCAAGTTTCTAACAAACTTTTGACAAAGCCCGCTATAGGCACTGCAATCAGCAAACCTAGCAACCCACCCACCTTAGTACCGACAACCAAAGCTGCTAAAACCAGAATTGGACTCAGCCCAGTAAAACTGCCCAACAACCGAGGTGCGATCGCTTGGTCAATAATTTGGTCAATCACGATCGCAACCCCAAAGGTTTTGGCACCGAGCCATGGGTCATGAAAGGTGACGAACAAGCTCACCAGGGTAAAGCCAAGTACATCGCCAAAGGGAATTAAAGTCAGCAGCCCAATGCTAATGCCAAACAGCAGGCCAAACGGCAGCTTCAATACGAGAAACGCAACCGTCATCGCAAAGCCAACTAAGAGCGCTAGCGTTACCTGACCCAGAAAATAATTTTGAAAACTTAGTTGGAGCGATCGCTGGATCGGGGTGCCAAAGCGTTCTGGCACTCGCTTAAACAAACCCTTCCAGAGCCGTTCGCCATCTACTAAAAAGTAAAAGGTCAAAACGGCTGTTAGCACAGCATCCGAGATACTGTTAACGGTTTCCAGCGCTAAGGTCACCAGTTCTTCTGCTAGAGACTGCACCTCTTCGGGCAAGCGATCGGTAACTTGTCCGGCAAGATGGCTGACATCAATGGGTAAATTTCGCGTCACTACCCAAGCGTTGAGAGCTTGCAGTTTGGCACTACTAGAGTCAATCCACTGCGGTAACAGTCTGGCAATTTCGCGAAACTGCTCTAGCAAAATTGGCACTAAGGTGACACCACAGGTAATCACCAGCAATACCGCAACTGCAAAGACTAAGCTAGCTGCCTGTCCATGCCCCAGCCCTCGTTTTTGCAGCACCTGGGTTGGATAATTTAACAGAAACGCCAACAGCACAGCCAGCCCAAAAACAGTGACCAGCGGCTCTAAATAATCAAAGACTTGTAAGGCTACCCAGGCATTTAGCACAATTAAGGGAAAGGGTAGCCCCCAGGCCAACCATTGCTGCACTTTCGGGGGTGAGTTTGCCATAGCCCTAACACCTCAATCGCTTCGCAAATCCTACCACCCTCTTTTGAGGCGCTAAAACCTGCTAGAAGGTACAAATCCGGGTTGAGATGCTGACCTGATAGCGATCGCCAAGCTTTATCGCCTGCGGAAGGGCCATTTAAGTGATTTTAGGGAAGGGCCGCCTTGCCGCACTCGGCCTTGTCGTTTCCAGCGTTCTGCCCGATTCAACGACTTCTCAATTCGGCGATCGCGGTCTGACTCTTCACTGGCTACCTCGGCTGCTGTTTTGGCTGGGAGTT
>CBIHQL010000732.1:0-2275 GCA_966211855.1 uncultured bacterium | reverse complement strand
CGCCCGAACTTCAGCAGAGTTCCTTTACTCAATGCTGGGTTCTAGGGTGTCGGTTTCCAAATCTAATCCCAGGTTGCGATCTCTAGGATTCCCACCTAGATAAATTTCACAAATGTCTTCCGGTAAAGCGGTCTCTAGTAATTCATAGCCTTCTTGGAGCCGCACTTTCACCTCTGCTGGAGAAATAACTTCCCCTTCGGCTTGTAAGTAGGCTGAAATCCGTGTTTCGCTCCAGTGGAAGGTCTGCGCCATCAAAATCATCAACCGCATCACGGGTTGCAGTTGATCGAGTGCTTGCTCTATGTAGCACCACAACGGCGGTGATGCCCCTTGCAAAGAATAATGAATTGACTCGACAGGGGGCACTTCGGCTTGATTAATGCAATAGGCGGTGATGTTAATTAGCCAATTTTGCAACGTCATATTTTCGACGGTAGACATGGCATTGGAGCGCAAGTCTAACCCGCCTAACTCATGAAAAATATGCCGCCAAGTCATGGCAAATAGATAATCAGCCTGAACCGGCGATCGCGCTGAATGCCGAATCAGCGTGTAGACAATCGGGCTGTAGCGACAGAAAATAGCAGTGAAATAGCGCCCCGAATCTGGGTGCCGCTGAAATAATGTCAGTAGCTCCTGATCGCTGTGATGAAAGAGCGACTTAATAATAGGGTGATTACATTCAGGAAAGGTGGGGATTTGCACGGTTTTCAGTCACTGCGCGGAATGTCCTTCAGCATGACTTTTACTATAATCTAGCGCTTTCAACAAGGGAAACTGTTTTCGTTAAAAGCAGTCAATTTTGTTGAATAGAATGAGGCAGGGGGCGATCGCAGTGTTTGAAGTTTAGATGAGGCAGTCTTGCCCTTGATAAACTAAGATCACTAGCAAGTTTTTAGCTGATTTTTTAGCATCAATCCACCTCGACAGGCGTTAACCCGTTATTTGGTTCATGATTCAAGCACTAAGTATTACTTCTCTCCTGTCTCAACCGTATACTTTGGGCGCTTTTTTCCCGGCCCTCGACAGCATCATGTCTACGCAAGGCATCATGGTGTTGCTGTTGGTCGCTTACGCGGGCGCGATGTGGATGTTTCTCACCAGCGCTCCCAAAGTTCACACCGTCATGGTGTCAGATATGGAACTCGCCCGCCAGTTCTATGAAGGCGTGTTAGGGCTTGCGGTTGCCGAGGTGCCATTGCACTATTACTACAACTATGAGCAAACTCTAGGGGCTACAGGGATTGACCCCCTCTATATGCCAGCCAGCTTAGGAGGCGCTAGTACCGCAACCCGCAGCATGAACGGTACTGATGGCTTGTGGTATCAGCTCAAGAAAAACACCCAACTGCACGTAATCTCAGGAGCCAGTTTGGGGCAAAAAGACCGTCAACGCCACGTGTGCTTCGATCGTGACTGTCTAGAACAAGTGCTGATGCGGGTGCAAACCAGAGGCGTGAAGCACAAAATTCGCCGTGAGAAGCCCCTCAATTTCTTAGTGAAAGATTGGGAAGGCCACGTGATCGAAATGTCAGAAGTTTCTAATTAAATAACCTCTCCCCAAACCCCTCTCCGACGCGGAGAGGGGCTTTGAATATTCATCTTGATATTTCTCCCCTTCCCTCGAAGGGAAGGGGCCGGGGGTTAGGTCTCTTCGTCTAACCTAATTTCTCGCAGGTGTATTTGGGTTTGATCTGCTCGTTGAAGTACTGCCCTTTAGAGGTGGCAGCTTCCAAGCCTTGATAAACCACTTCTGGCACTTCGTGATACTTGTAAGCAATGCCACGCATCACGAGTTCTAAAGCTTGGGTTTTAGCGTCGTACTTGACTGCTTCGATCAAGCTGCTTTCGGGTTTGAGTAGAGGGAAGGCGATCGCGTCTCGGATGCTGGGGCTATTGGTGAGGAGCATGACCAAGCGATCGATCCCAATGCCTAAACCACCCGTGGGAGGCATCCCGTGCTCTAGCGCTGTCAAGAAGTCTTCATCGACATCATTGGCTTCCAGGTCGCCTGCTGCTTTACGAGCCGCTTGTGCTTCCAGCCGTTGCCGTTGATCGATCGGGTCGGTCAGCTCTGAGAAGCTATTTGCCGTTTCGCGCCCGACAATAAACAACTCAAAGCGCTCAACTAATCCGGGCTTAGAGCGGTGCGGCTTAGCTAGGGGCGAAATTTCGACGGGGTAGTCGATCACAAACGTCGGTTGAATCAGCGTTGCTTCGACTTTTTGCTCAAAGGCTTCGTTGAGAATGTGCCCGATCGACTCACACTCATCAA
>CBIHQL010000731.1:0-2276 GCA_966211855.1 uncultured bacterium | reverse complement strand
AGTTCCTCAAACAAGTTGGCGACTCCACCAAAGAAGCCGTGCAAGCCGCCCGCTATATTGGTCAAGGGCTATCTGTAACGTTTGACCACATGCGTCGGCGTCCGATTACTGTTCAATATCCTTACGAAAAACTCATCCCCTCAGAGCGGTTCCGGGGTCGCATTCACTTCGAGTATGACAAGTGTATTGCTTGCGAGGTGTGCGTTCGGGTTTGCCCGATTAACCTACCTGTTGTGGATTGGGAATTTAACAAAGAAACCAAGAAGAAACAGCTCAAGCACTACAGCATCGACTTCGGGGTTTGCATTTTCTGTGGCAACTGTGTGGAATATTGCCCCACCAACTGCCTCTCAATGACTGAAGAGTACGAGCTATCGACCTACGATCGCCACGAACTCAATTACGACAACGTGGCTCTCGGTCGCTTACCTTACAAAGTCACTGACGACCCAATGGTGACACCGTTGCGCGAACTGGCTTACCTGCCGAAGGGTGTGGTCGAGCCTCATGACCTTCCAGCAAATATCCGGCGGGCGGGTCAGCGTCCAGAAGAGATTTTGGAACAACTTGAGCAAGAAAATCAGAAAACCCAAGCCTAAGCGGTGTTTGGGTCTCGTGGATTCTAAGGAGATCAAAGAATTGTGAATCTAGCAGAAGGGGTTCAAATTGTTTCATTTGGCCTGCTAGGTCTAATGATGCTCGGCGCAGCGCTAGGGGTTGTGCTGCTCTCTAACATTGTTTACTCAGCCTTTTTGCTGGGTGGCGTGTTTATCAGCATTTCTGGGTTGTATATCCTGCTCAATGCTGGCTTTGTGGCTGCGGCTCAGGTGTTGATTTATGTGGGCGCGGTCAACGTCTTGATTTTGTTCGCCATTATGTTGGTGAACAAGCGAGAAGACTTCAAGCCCCTCCCCAAGTCTTGGGTACGTAAAGGCTTAACAGGGCTCGTTTGTGTCAGTTTATTTGGCTTGCTGAGCACGATGGTGTTGGCAACGCCTTGGGCACTCTCTAACGCGCCGATCGCGGGCGATGATGCCATTGTGATCATTGGTAAGCACTTCTTCAGCGACTTCCTGCTGCCCTTTGAATTAGCCTCAATCTTGCTGCTGATGGCGTTGGTGGGTGCCATTATTCTGGCTCGTCGCGAGTTCTTGCCCGATGACACCGACACGGCTCAGGCACAGCGTCAAGTGTTCACGTTGCCAGAGCGACCTCGTGAAGCGGTAGGCAGTTTGAGCGGTACTCAAGTGCAATCGGCTCAGTCAGGTGCTACTGGCCCAATCACCCCTGCCGATCGCCTGGACATCTAAGAATTTCAACTCAGCAGTTTAGCGTTATCTAGAGAGGAGCCAACCACAGCCCATGCAACTGCAATACTTTTTGCTCTTAGCCGCAGCCCTATTTTGCATCGGCATCTATGGCCTAGTGACCAGCCGAAATGCGGTACGAGTTTTGATGTCAATTGAGTTGTTGCTCAATGCCGTCAACTTGAACTTAATGGCCTTCTCGAATTACTTAGATCCTCAAGGGATTAAAGGCCAGGTGTTTACAGTGTTTGTGATCACGATCGCTGCTGCCGAAGCTGCTGTGGGTCTCGCGATCGTGCTAGCCATCTACCGCAACCGCGACACCGTAGACATGGAACAGTTCAATCTCTTGAAGTGGTAATTGCGAATAGTAGAAGCGGACGCGAATTTAGTAACCGTAGGGTGGGCATCTTGCCCGCGCAGGCTAGAAGCCCGCACCACGAAAGGTAGCTATATTGATGCCGAGATCTACTAGTTCCGGGTTAACTGTTCAACAAATTTCTTAATGAGAGAGCGATCGCCCTATTCATTGCAGAGAGCGATCGCTTTTTTTGATCACAGCAATCTCACACTGACGCTAGAGCCAGAAACTCCTGCATGTAGCGATTCACCTGGTTGGGGCATTCTTGCTGCACCCAGTGGCTACAGTTGGGGATGTATTGAATTTGCAAATCTCGCACATACTGCTCGGTGCCGTGGGTCAGCTCTACACCCAGAGCTGTATCTTGCTCACCCCAAATCAATAGCGTTGGTACATCTAGGGTCATCCAAGCTTTGTTAAAGAAACCCTGCTGGAACACATTCCGGTAATAGTTGAGCATCGCCGTTAGAGCGCCTGGTTTTGCTGCTGCCTGCTTATACATTTGCAAATCGCTGGGGCTAAAAGCAGCTTTATTCACTGCCATCCCTGTAAAAGCTGTCTCGACGAGTTGATAGTTGTTGGCCTCAATCGCCAGCTCAGGTAACCAA
>CBIHQL010000730.1:0-2282 GCA_966211855.1 uncultured bacterium | reverse complement strand
AGTTCTGCAAATTGAGAGCGGGTTAACCAGTTCTACGCTCTCCGAGGCCGAAACGAGTTGGGTAGAAGCCGGAAATCGATTGATCATGTTGGGAGTTCAGGCACCCGTCACTGCAGCGAAGTTTCGTAGTCTCCAAACCAGCTCTGCCGGACTTGTGCAAGTAGACACCCGTCGTCGCCACGCTGCCAAGAGTATTGAACAAAGCTTGTTGAGCGATCGCTTTGGGGCAGTCGTTTGGCAAAAAAACTTGGGGAAAGGGCAAGTCATTTGGGCCACAACTCCACACCTGGCAGCCAATGCTTACCAAAATCAATACACTAACTATGAATTTCTCGCCCGCCTAGTCGCTCAAGCCCAGCAGCCGATTTGGGTAGACGAATATCTGCACGGTTATCGTGACTCAGCTAAATCTAGCGCTGCCCGCGAGTCGGATAGTTGGCTAACCTATTTAGGAAATACAGCACTATTGCCTGTGGTGTTGCAAACGGGCGTGTTGCTGGTGTTACTGATTTGGGCGCAAAATCGTCGGTTTGGCTCCCTGATTCCAGCTCCAGCTCCTGCGATTGATAACAGCACTGCATACATTACGGCCTTGGCGGGTGTCCTCCACAAAGCGCAATCGAGCCAGTTTTTGGTGGAAACGATCGCCAAAGCCGAACAATTGCAAGTGCAGCGAGCTTTGGGGCTAGGCGGACAACTGCTAGACCTACCTGCCCTGCTAACCGCCTGGGAACAGCAAACCGGAAGACCTGCCGCTGAGTTAGCGCAAGCCTTGCAACCACGATCGCCCCACAAAACCATGAGCGATCGCGAATTGCAGCAGTGGCTGGAAAACATTCAAACAGTTCGCCGCCATCTGCCCAATCAGTAATACACTCGTGCAAGCATCCTCATCCACGCTATGACTGCCTCTATGCCAGAACCTCACGCTCTTTTTACTCGCCTTGGTCAAGCTTTGAGCCAAGTGATCGTCGGTCAACCAGGGCCAGTGCGGCAATTGCTGGTGGCGCTGCTAGCGGGTGGGCATGTGATTTTAGAAGGCGTTCCGGGGACTGGTAAAACGCTGCTGGTGAAAGTGTTAGCACAGCTCGTCCAAGCAGATTTTCGTCGGATTCAGCTCACCCCGGATATTCTGCCGTCTGACATTCTGGGCACGAATATTTTTGACCTCAACAACCGCAGCTTCGTCCTTAAAAAAGGGCCAGTCTTTACTGAGATTTTGCTGGCTGACGAAATCAACCGTACCCCACCCAAAACCCAAGCTGCCCTCTTGGAAGCAATGGAAGAGCAGCAAGTAACCCTGGATGGTGAGCGGATGGTCTTGCCCGATTTGTTTTGGGTGATTGCGACTCAAAACTCGCTGGAATTTGAAGGCACTTACCCACTGCCAGAAGCTCAGCTCGATCGCTTTTTGTTTAAGCTGATGGTCGATTACCCAGAGCAAGCCGCCGAAAAACAAATGCTGCTCAACAGCCAAGCCGGGTTTCAGTCACGCCGCTTAGATCTGACTCGCCTTAAACCGATCGCCACCGTCGAGGACATCCTGGCTGCCCGCCAAGCCGTCAAAACAGTGAACGTGGAAGAACCGATTTTAGATTATCTGTTGGCCTTGGTGCAGCGAACTCGGCAACATCCAGACATTGCATTAGGTGCTTCTCCACGGGCAGCAGTGGCTTGGATGCAAGTTAGCAAAGCCCATGCCTGGTTAGCGGGACGTGCCTTTGTGACCCCAGACGATATCAAGGCTACAGCATCCCCGTTACTGCGCCATCGCCTACTACTGCGTCCCGAAGCTCAACTGGATGGGTTGGCGATCGATGCGGTGATCCATTCTCTGTTGCAACAAGTAGCGGTACCGCGATGATTCCTGCTTATCGAGTCTATGCGCTTTTAGCATTGGGCATGGCGATCGCGACTGTGTTCACGGCATTGTCCGACGCAAGCGATCGCCTGACCTGGGCTGTGACAGGGTTGCTGATCTTTGATGCGATTGTTTTAGGGTTGGTATTCTGGGATGCCTATCGAGTGCGATCGCAAGCTGTGACAGTAACTCGGCAACCCCTACACCGCTTGTCGATTGGGCGAGACAACCCAGTAGGGGTGACGTTACAAACAGGTAAACAATCTGCGATCGTCCAAATTCGCGACAGTTACCCACCCCAATTTGCAGTTTCTACGCCCACCCTCACAGCTGCGTTACCTGCCAACCAAACCCAAGAGCTCAGCTATACCATCCACCCCACCAACACTACGCGCGAGCGCGGAGCGGGTCGCGGCATCGC
>CBIHQL010000729.1:0-2283 GCA_966211855.1 uncultured bacterium | reverse complement strand
GCCTCAAGTCCAAATCGCTTTCGATCGCGCGGCTGCCAGTCGGTACGGCCTGACCGTAGGAGAATTATCAAACACCATTCAAACGGCGCTCAACGGGCGGGTCGTCTCTCAAGTTTTAGAGCAACAACAAACGTTTGATCTAGTGGTCTGGCTAAAACCAGAAGCTCGCAACAGCTCAGACACAATTGCCAACCTGTTAGTAGACACACCCAATGGGCAGAAAATCCCCCTAGCTCAGGTTGCCACCATTCGAGATGCCACGGGGCCAAATACGATTAGTCGAGAAAATGTCTCTCGTCTATTGGTGGTTTCTGCCAACGTGGGTGAACGCGATTTGCGCTCGGTGGTGAATGAAATTCAGGCCAAGGTCAAACAGCAAGTGCAATTACCATCTGGTTATTTCATTCAATATGGCGGACAGTTTGAGGCAGAGGAACGCTCAACTCAAAGCATCTTGGTGTTCAGCGCGATCGCTTTTGTTGCCATCACTGTGATCATGTATCTTTCAGTTAAATCAATTCCTTCCACTGCCATGATCATGATTAATCTCCCCTTAGCTTTAGTAGGAGGGGCGATCGCAGTGGCACTGACAGGTGGCATTCTCTCAATTGCATCATTGGTTGGCTTTGTGACTCTCTTTGGCGTTGCTACCCGCAATGGCTTGCTATTAGTGGATAACTACAACACCAAGTTTGCCGAGGGTATGCCCTTAAAAGATTTGTTAGTTAAAGGTTCCATGGAACGGCTGAACGCAATTTTGATGACTGCGTTTACGTCTGCATTAGGATTAGCGCCATTAGTGATCGCGGGTGGAGCCGGAAAGGAGATTTTACAACCTCTGTCAATTGTTGTGTTAGGTGGGCTTGTCACCTCTACAGCCTTGACCTTGTTAGTGTTACCCGCCCTATATGCCCGCTTTGGCAAGTATCTATTTCCGCAACGACAGGTTGATCTTACGAAAAACGATCATGATTACATTCAAAACTTGAGCCTGACTGATATTCAGAGGAATACTTAATTGCCCTTACAGATTTTGGGTAGTCCTGCAAGAACACTAAACTAGATTTTTGTGCCAAGGAGAAGACTATGCGATCGCTCACAACAATTCTGATCACGGCAAGCAGTGCTGGTTTGTTGCTCTTAGGAGCTTGTAATCGTGATCAAACCACGACAACCCCTAACCCAACTCCTGGGGCATCAGGGGCCCCCACCCAGACGCAAACCGCTACAACAACATCCCACGGTGGCAAGGGCGGTCAAGTTGTCGAAACAGGAGACTATCACCTAGAGCTTTTAGCGCTCAAAGAAGCAGCAGGCACGCACTTGGATTTCTATCTGCAAAAAGGAGACAGTCACGAGCCGATCGCCAATGCGAAAGTCACAGGCCAAGTGCAGTCACCCGATGGCACCCAGCAAACGGTTGATTTTAAGTACAGCGCCGATGACCAACACTATACGGCTATCTTACCTAGCACCGCGCCTGGAGAATATAAACTAGCAGTGCTAAGTGATATGAATGGAGAAAAGGTGAATGGTCGCTTTACGTTTCAGCAGTAGCGTCAACTGGAAGGTTGATCATCAGGATGCGTGTTCTATTAGTTGAAGACGAACCGGACTTAGGAGCCGCCATTCAGAAGGCTCTCGTGCGAGAACGGTACATTGTCGATTGGGTGCAAGATGGCACGCTAGCTTGGGCGTACCTCGATCAGCAATGGGCACACTATACCCTGGCAATTTTTGATTGGATGCTACCTGGTTTATCAGGCTTAGATCTATGCAAACAACTGCGGGCTCATCATAGTGCTCTACCTGTGCTGATTTTGACTGCCAAAGACCGCATTGAAGACCGAGTTGTCGGTTTAGATGCTGGAGCCGATGATTATTTGGTGAAACCCTTTGGCATGGCAGAACTCTTGGCGCGGTTACGGGCACTTCAGCGGCGATCGCCCCAGATCCAACCCCAACAGTTGCAAGTCGGTTGCCTGACGCTAGATTACAGCACCTCTTCAGTAAGCGTCGCGCGGCCTGATGGGCAATTGACCACCATTACCCTCACTGCCAAAGAATTTCAACTGCTGGAATATTTTATGAAGCATCCCAAGCAAATCGTCAGCAGTGAACAAATTAAAAATCAACTTTGGGCAGTTCACGCTGAGTCTACCAGTAATGTTGTTGCTGCCCAAATGCGTTTACTACGGCGAAAGCTGGCTGATTCTGGATGTGAGGGATTGATCGAAACGGTTTATGGATTGGGCTATCGCTTGAATCAGTGAAACATTCATG
>CBIHQL010000728.1:0-2289 GCA_966211855.1 uncultured bacterium | reverse complement strand
CGTTTATTGTTGGTGCGTCACGGTGAAACGGAGTGGAATCGGCAAAAGCGCTTCCAAGGCCAAATTGATGTGCCCTTGAATGACAATGGTCGCGAGCAAGCCAGACAAGCTGCTGAATTTCTCAAACAGATTCAGATTGATGCGGCTGTCAGTAGCTTTATGCAACGCCCCAAAGAAACAGCAGAAATTATCTTGCAGTACCATCCGTATGTGCAATTAGCGGTAGAGACAGAACTGCAAGAAATCAGTCATGGTCTCTGGGAAGGCAAGCTAGAGTCTGAAATTGAAGCCGAATTTCCGGGTGAGTTGCAGCGTTGGCAAGCCACTCCCGAAGCCGTCCAAATGCCCGAGGGTGAAAATCTGCAGCAAGTATGGGATCGGGCGATCGCAACTTGGGATGCAATTGTGGCGGCGGCTGACCAATCAGAAATCCCTCAGACCGTAATGGTGGTTGCCCATGACGCGATCAACAAAGCAATTCTCTGCCATGTGGTGGGCTGGGGGCCAGAGCATTTCTGGACATTTAAGCAAGGCAATGGTGCCGTCAGCGTCATTGATTACCCGAACGGAGCCAATGGCGCACCTGTGCTGCAAGCAATGAACATCACCACTCACCTCGCAGGCGGCATTCTCGACAAAACGGCTGCTGGCGCTCTCTAACGACCGATTGATCATGACTAGCGAACTGTTCCGACAAGTCCGGGTGCTCGACCCTGTTACCCAGAGCGATCGCGTTGCCGATGTCTGGATTGAAGATGGCACTGTTAAGGCGATCGCCGATTCGATCTCCGATGTGCCTGAAACCACCCAAATTCATGAGGCTCAGGGCTGGGTAATGGGGCCAGGGTTGGTCGATCTTTACAGCCACTCTGGCGAACCCGGCTTCGAGGACAGAGAAACGATCGCCTCGTTAAAGCAAGCAGCCACAGCAGGTGGGTTCACACGCATAACCATTCTGCCGGATACCACCCCCGCGATCGATAACCCTGCCAGTGTCGCTTGGTTCACCAGTCAGCAAGCCTCGGCTGGTGCTGTCAAGCTGCAACTCTGGGGTGCGCTAACCGTAGGGGTGCAAGGTCAACAAATGACCGAGTTAGCCGAACTAGCCGCAAGCGAGATTGCTGGGTTCGCTGACGGTCAACCGATCGCCAGCCGGATTTTGCTGCGTCGCGCATTGGAATATTTACGGGCAATCAATAAACCTGTAGCGCTGTGGCCTTGCGATCCGCAGTTGGTGGGCAATGGAGTGATGCGGGAAGGGCCAGAGTCAATGAAATTTGGGCTACCCGGCAACCCAGCGATCGCTGAAACCTCTCCTCTGGCTTCCTTGTTAGAAGTGGTAGCAGCGACGCAAACTCCCGTACACATCATGCGGGTGTCTACGGCTCGTAGCGTGGAACTGATTCAAGCTGCCAAAGAACAAGGCTTACCGATTACTGCCAGCACCACTTGGATGCACTTATTGCTAAACAGCCGAGACTTGCGCAGTTACGATCCCAGCTTGCGGCTCGACCCACCCCTCGGCAACCCCAGTGACCAAGCAGCGTTGATTAATGCTGTGAAACAAGGCGTGATTGATGCGATCGCTATTGACCACGCCCCCTATACCTACGAAGAAAAAACGGTCGCCTTTGCTGAAGCTCCCCCTGGCGCGATCGGCTTAGAACTGGCTTTACCCCTGTTGTGGCAGAGATTGGTCGCTACAGGAGCATGGACAGCTCTCGAACTGTGGCAAGCCCTCAGCCTCAAACCTCTCCAATGCTTAAAGCAAAACCCGTGCGCGATCGCTCCTGGTCAACCCGCCGAACTCACACTGTTTGACCCGCAGCAATCTTGGACTGTGAGTACTCAATCTTTAAAATCTCGCTCGACTAACACTCCGTGGTTGGGGCAGAGCGTAGTGGGTCGAGTTGTGCGGACTTGGTGCTCTTAAACCGACAAATTACTGAGCAGGCTCAAGACTGTAGTTAGGGTCTTTACTCAGCTCACCCACCCGGTTAGGGGGCCAGAAACGCACCACTGCTCGACCAATGATGCGATCGCGAGGGACAAACCCCCAATAGTGACTGTCATAGCTATTGTTGCGGTTGTCGCCCAAAACCAAATAAGAGTCGGTGGGTACGGTCATTGGCCCCCATTGGTATTGCGGCTGATCAGCAATATATTCTTCTCGCAATGGTTGTCCGTTGATATAAACGCGCCCGCCTTTCACTTCTACAGTTTCTCCTGGCAGACCAATGACCCGTTTAATAAACGCATCCTTGAAAACTTTGTATTTGAGAGTGTCGG